>JACQUS010000087.1 GCA_016210125.1 Chloroflexota bacterium
CTGGCCGAGCGCGAGGAGCAAGTGGTGAAGCTTCGCGAGCGGGTGGCCGCGCTGGGCTGATACCCTAGCCCTTCACCTCGGCGAGCTGCCGGAAATACTTGCCCATGCACATCAGGTCCACGCCGTACCAGATGAGCTGCACGCCCTTGGCGAGCAGGCCGCGCGTGAACTCATTGGTCAGGTCGGGAATCGGCAGGGTCATCACGGCGATGCCGCGCAGTGCGCAGAGCGCCAGGGCGCGCTCCAGCGCGGCCATCACCGGCGCGGCGCGCAGGCCCTGGCCGGGCAGGCCGTAGGACTGCGAGAGGTCGCCCGGGCCGAGGCACACGACCTGGAGGCCCGGCACGGCGACGATCTCATCCAGCACCTCGATCGCCTCTTTATCCTCCAGCAGGGGGATGAGCAGCGGCTCGGTGTTGGCCCACTGCTGGTAGGCGTGCCAGTCGCTCGCGCCCCAGCGCGCCGCCCGCGAGCCGCTGGTCTTGCCGCGGACGCCGTCCGGCAGGTAGCGCATCGCCGCGATGGCCTGCTCGCAGTCGGCGCGCGAGCGTACGTGCGGCACGACGACACCCTGAGCGCCGGTCTCCATGGCCTGCATGATGAGGTGCTTGTCGTTGTGCAACACGCGGATGAAGGCCACGATGCCGGCGGCCTCGGCGGCGCGCACCAGGCTCTCGGCGACGGTGATGGAGTAGCCCGAGTGCTCCATATCGATGAGGGCAAAGTCGAAGCCGCAGTATGCCAGCATCTCGACGACGGCTTCGCTGCCGCTACTGTGCTGCATGCCGAGCAGCACCTTGCCGGCGCGCAGGTCGGCCTTGAAGCCCGCTAGGATGTCCTCTCGCCGCACGGTGCCTCTCCTCACATGGCCGTCCAGCCGCCGTCGATGACCAGCGTGTGGCCGGTCACCAGATCGGAGGCCGGGCTGGCGAGATAGATCACGCCGCCGACCAGGTCCTCCGGCAGCCCGAGGCGCTTGATCGGCATGCGGTACATGATGTCGTCGTACATCTCCGGCCGCGAGAGCGTTGGCTCGGTGAGCGGCGTGCGAATGAACGTCGGCGCGATGGCGTTGACGTTGACGCCGTAGGGCGCCCATTCGATGGCCAGCTCGCGCGTGAGGTTGACGACGCCGGCCTTGGCCGAGCAGTAAGGCGCGCGCTCGCGGTAGCCGATGAGGCCCATGATCGACGCGACGTTGATGATCTTGCCTTGCCGGCGCTCGACCATGTGTCGCCCGACCGCCTGCGCGCAGAAGAAGACGCCTTTCAGGTCGACACCGAGCACGCGGTCCCAGTCCTCCTCGGTGACATCTAGCGCTGGCTTGGCAATCTGGATGCCGGCGTTGTTGACCAAGACGTCCATCTGCCCCAGGCGCTCCACCGTCGTCCGGACCAGCTCGTGGATGCTGGCCAGGCTGGTCACGTCGAGCGGCAGCGCGATGGCCGCCTGCCGGTCCATCTGCGCGGCGATCTCGCCGACGACGACCTCGGCGCGGCCGAGCAGGCCAGGCAGCTCGGTGACGACGACCGTTGCGCCGGCGTCGGCCAGCCCCAGGGCGAACGTGCGTCCGAGGCCGCTGCCTGACCCGGTGACCACGGCGACTTTGCCGTCGAGGCGGAAGCTCGCAGAGGCCATCGCTCATCCTCCTCACGCGCGCTGGAGAGACCGCGTGCGCCCCGCGCCCTAGCATAGCCGATGCCGGCACTCGTGGGACACATGGAGCGATTTACTGGTACAGTGGCAGGGGAGTCTCCCGTCCCGGGGGCGGCCATCCGGGATCAAATCAAAGCGTCGCGCATGGGCGGTGGCCTCGCGTGCTGCGCGAGCCGGGGACCTCCAGAGGTCGCCCGAGGCGACCTCTGGAGGTCTTCCTGAGGCGGGGCGGGGCCGCCAGCGCAGGCGAGGTTGAGGAGCGACAGCGCGTGAGCACGATCCTGATCGTCGAGGACGAGCCGGCGCTGCGCTCGACCATCGCCTACCAGCTCCGCCGTGAGGGCCACCAGGTCGTGATCGCCGGCGATGGCGAGCAGGCGCTGGCTGCCGCACGGAGCGCGCGACCCGACCTCGTTGTGCTCGACCTGATGCTGCCGAAGATCGACGGACTAGAGGTCTGCCGCCGGCTGCGCCACGAGAGCACCGTGCCCATCCTCATCCTTACGGCGCGCAGCGACGAGGTCGACAAGGTCGTCGGCCTGGAGGTCGGCGCGGACGACTACATGACCAAGCCCTTCAGCATGCGCGAGCTCATGGCGCGGGTGAAGGCCATGCTGCGCCGGCTGGCCATGGTTCGGCAGGCGAGCGTCGCCGAGGACACGGAGGAGGTCATCGTCGCCGGCGATCTCCAGATCGACGTGAGTCGGCGACGAGTGCGTCGCGGCCGGCACGAGCTGCACCTGAAGCCCAAGGAGTTCGACCTGCTGGCGTTCCTCGCGCGCCATCCGGGCCGCGTGTTCACGCGCGGCCACCTGCTCGAGCGGGTCTGGGGCTACGACTACATCGGCGACCCGCGAACGGTCGATGTGCACGTGCGCTGGCTGCGGCAGAAGATCGAGCCCGACTCCAGCGATGCGCGCCTGCTGGAGACCGTACGCGGTATCGGCTATCGTTTCGGCGGCGCGGGGAGCTGACCTCATGCCGGATCGGCACGGGGAGGCGGTGCTCGCGCCGGAGGTGGCCACGTGACCGCACCGCTGGCCTGGCGCATCGCCGCCACCCACGCCGCGCTGACGCTCGCGCTGCTCGCAGCCCTGTGGCTGGTCGGGCTGCTGCCGGTCCCGACCTCGCCCGGCGACTGGGCGACGGCCATCGGGCTGGCGCTGCTCGCCGCCGCTGGCGGCGCCGCTGTGCTGGCCGTCGCCGTCGAGCGGCGCGTCGGCCTGCCGGTGGGCCACCTCACGTCGTCCATCCGCGCGCTCGTCGCCGGCGCCCCCTACCGCCCGCTGCCCTACGGCGACCTGCCAGAGGCCCGCGAGCTGGGCGCGGCGCTCGACGCGCTCGGGCAGGCGCTCCAGCAGCAGAAGGCGGCCGTGGCGCGCGAGAGTGCCGTGCTGGCCGCCGTGCTGCACACTATGGACGACGCGATTCTCGTCACCGACGACCAAGGCCTGGTGCAACTTATCAATCCGGCGGCCGAGCGCATCCTCCAGGTACCGGCCGGGAGCGCGATCGGGCGCACCTTCGTGTCCGTGGTGCGCGACCATGAGCTGGCCGCCACGCTGCGCGCCAGCCTGGACGAGCCGGGGCGTGCCGACTCCGAGACGCGCATCGTCGCCTGGGGCGTGCCCCGGCGGATGCTGCGCGTCGTCGTCGCCGCGCTGCCTGACGGTGAGCCGGGCCGCGTCGTCCTCTTGCAGGACCTTACCGAGCTGCGACGCCTGGAGAGCGCGCGGCGCGACTTCGTGGCCAACATCTCCCACGAGCTGCGCACGCCGCTGGCATCGCTCAAGGCGCTCGTCGAGACTCTTGAGGCCGGCGCGCTCGACGACGCCACCGCAGCGCGCGAGTTCCTGGGGCGTATGCACGTCGAGGTCGATGGACTCGTTCAACTGGTGCAGGAGCTGCTCGAGCTGTCGCGCATCGAGTCGGGCCGCGCCGAGCTGCGCTGTGCCAGCCAGGCGCTGGAGCCGCTGCTGGCCGAGGCCGTCGAACGGCTGAGCCCGCAGGCCGACCGTGCCGGGCTGGCCCTGGCCGTGGAGGTGCCGGACGGGCTGCCGCCCGTGTGGGCCGACCGGGCGCGGGTCCAGCAGGTGCTCCTCAATCTGGTGCATAATGCGATAAAATTCACGCCGCCTGGCGGCCGCGTCACCGTCCGGGCCGGCTGCGCCG
The DNA here is from genome assembly GCA_016210125.1 of Chloroflexota bacterium. Classification (GTDB taxonomy): domain Bacteria; phylum Chloroflexota; class UBA6077; order FW602-bin22; family JACQUS01; genus JACQUS01. Next base: position 3,829 of record JACQUS010000087.1, read on the forward strand.
ACGGCGAGGTGGTCATCAGCGTTGCCGACACAGGGGTGGGAATCGCAGCGGAAGATCTCGCGCGCATCTTCGAGCGCTTTTACAAGGCCGACAAGTCGCGCGCGTCTACCGGCACTGGGCTGGGTCTAGCCATCGCCAAGCATACGGTGCTGGCGCACGGCGGGCGCATCTGGGCCGAGAGCGAGCTTGGGGACGGCGCGACGTTCACGTTCACGCTGCCGGCTGCGGGCGGCGCGCGGCCCGAGATGCAGGCGCGGTAGCCGTGTGTTCAGGCTGTCTGTGCAGAGATCGGCGGCAAGCGCAAAGGGGAATCCAAAGGGGGCAAAGCCCCCTTTGGGAATCCTTCTTGGGGCGGGGTGGGGCAACCCGCTAGGGCTCGTTCCAAATGAGGCTTCGTGCGGCGGAAGTCGCCACACAGGCGCTGGACGAGGGCTGTCTCTGATTGCGGCGAGCGCACGGTGAGTGTCATGGTCAGCACCCCGCAGGGGCATCTCGACGCGATCCTTATCGTCGAGGACGACGACGATCACGCGGCGCCGGTCGTCGCGGCGCTCGGCAAGCAGTGGCCCGTCACCGTCGCGCGTACGGGCCGGGAGGCGCTGGCCCTCCTCGCGGCCGGCCGGTCGTACGCCGCCGTGGTCCTCGACTATGCGCTGCCCGACATGAGCGCGCTGGAGATCCTTCAGGCGCTCGGGCCGGGGTTCGCGATCCCGGTCGTCGTCGTGAGCGCCAGCGAGTCCGTCCAACTCGCCGTCACGGTGATGAAGGCTGGCGCCATCGACTTCCTGGTCAAGGACCGCGAGTTCACCACCAACCTTCCTCCGGTCGTCGCCGAGGCCATCGAGCGCCGCCGCGGCGGTGCCGTCTTGCGCGAGGGCGACGGCGTCGCCCTGCTCTACCGCGACTACGTGACCGGGCTGCTCAACCGCCGGCGCTTCGAAGAGCTGTACGCGCAGACGCTCGCGCGCGCGGCCGAGATGGGGCAGAGCGTGTCCGTGGCCATGCTCGACATCGACGGCTTCAAGCGCATCAACGACCAGCATGGGCACCTGGCCGGCGACCGCGCCCTGGCGGCCATCGGCAACGTGATCCGCGGCGCGGTCTGGGGCTCGGACATCGCCGCGCGCTATGGCGGCGACGAGTTCGTTCTCGTCATGCCCGAGACCGACCTGCGGCGCGCCCAGGCCGTCGTACGCCGCATCGAGCACCGGCTCCAGGCGCTGAACGAGAGCCGCGACCTGCCCGAGCCGCTGTCCCTCAGCGTTGGCCTCGCGGCCGGCAATCGCCGCCATACGACGCTCCTGGCCCGCGCGGACGCCGCGCTTTACGCCGCCAAGCACGGCGGGCGGCGCGCGATGACGTCGGTCGTCGTGGGCGCGCGCCGGGGCCGCACGCGCGCGCTGCGATACGCGGATGGCGACTGAGCCGGCGCGGCGCCGCGCGGCGCGCGCCGTCTCCGCGGAGGAGGCCGTCGGCGCGCTCAGCGACCGCGACGTCGTGCTGCTCGGCATGCGCGAGCCGCCGACCGTGGTCGCCGCTCTGGTGGCCGCGCGCGAGCAGCTCCGCGGACTACGCTTGCTGGTCTGCTCGGTGGTCAGTCGGGCGCCGTATGCCGTGCCGGAGGCCACTGCGGCGCTCCAGGTGACGGCCCTCTTCGTCGGCCCGGCGCTGCGCCGGGCCGTGCGCGAGCGCCGCGTCGCCTACCTGCCCTGCCATTTCTCGGCCCTGCCGCGGCTCGTGCGCCGCGGCGACCTGCCGGCGACAGCGGTGCTGCTGCACCTCTCGCCGCCGGATGCCGACGGCTGGTGCAGCACGGGCCTGGCCGCCGACCACACGCTGGCGGCGCTCGACGCGGCGCGGCTGGTTATCGGTGAGGTGAGCCCGGCCGTGCCGTACGTCTACGGCGGCAACCGCGTGCACCTCGGCGCGCTCGACCTGGTCGTGGAGGGCCATGCCGCGCCGGAGGTCTTCGCCCGCGCGATGCCGGGCAAGGTCGAGCGCGCCATCGGCGATCGGGTGGCGGCGCTCATTCGGGACGGCGCGACGATCGAGACCGGCTTCGGCGCGGTCTCCGAGGCGGCGCTGGCGGCGCTCCGAGGCCATCGCGACCTCGGTCTGCACTCGGGACTGCTCGGCGATGGCGCGATGGACCTCATCGAGCGCGGCGTCATCACCGGGCGGCGAAAATCGATCGACCGTGACCTCGCGGTGTCCTGCGCCATTCGCGGCAGCGCGGCACTCTACCGCTGGGTCGACCGCCACCCGGCAGTGCGGCTGGAGCCGTTCGACTACACGCACAGCCTTGACACGCTGGCGCGGCTGGAGCACTTCGTGGCCGTCAACTCGGCGCTCCAGGTGGACCTGACAGGCCAGGTGAACGCCGAGGGCCTCGGCTGGGTGACGCTGAGCGGCGCCGGCGGGCAGGTGGACTGGGTGCGCGGCGCCCTGGCCGCGCCGGGCGGGCGCTCGATCATTGCCCTGCCGTCGCTGGCCGGCGGCGAGCACTCGACGATCGTGCCCTGCTTCGCCCCCGGCACGCCGGTGACGACCACGCGCGCGGAGGCGCACTACGTCGTTACCGAGCACGGCGTGGCCGACCTGCGAGCCAAGACGCTGCCGGAGCGCGCCGCGGCGCTTATTGCTATCGCCGATCCGAGCGTCCGCGAGGACCTGTCGCGGGCCGCGGCGGAGCTGTGAGGCCGCGGTCCGATCTCAGCCCCGGGCCTCATCTCCGACGCAAGGAGAGGGAGCATCCCGCAGCGCGGCCCGCACGCGCTCCGGCGTGAGCGGCGGCGCGACGTAGCGCCCCACGGCGTCGGCGACGGCGTTGCAGACGGCCGGCAGCGCGCCGAGCGTGCCGCCCTCGCCGGCGCCCTTGAAACCGCCGAGGCTGGCCGAGGGCGTGAGCAGGTGGTGGATCTCGATGTCCGGCACCTCGCTGGCGCTCGGCACGAGGTAGTCCATGAACGAGCCGGTGAGAAGCTGCCCGCGCTCGTCGTAGACGCAGTGCTCGTAGAGCGCGCTGCCGATGCCCTGCGCCACGCCGCCCATCACCTGTCCATCGACGACGCGCGGGTTGATCATCGCGCCGCAGTCCTCGGCCACGACGAAGCGCTGCAGCGTGACGAAGCCGGTCTCGGCGTCCACCTCGACGACGCAGGCGTGCGTGGCGCTGGCGATGGTGACCCACGGCGGCTCGTAGTAGCGCGTGGCGAGTAGGCCGCCCTCGTCGCCGGCCGGCAGCTCGGACGGGGCGAAGTAGGCCGCGCGGGCCAGCTCGGCGATGGCGACGCGCCGGTCCGGCACGCCGCGCACCCGCGCGTACCCGTCGCCGAGCTCGACGTCCTCCGGCGCGACCTCCAGCGTGTGGGCCGCCAGGCGACGCAGCTTGGCGGCGACATCGCTGGCCGCGCGCAGGCAGGCCCCGCCGGCGACGACGGCTACCCGGCTGTTGCCGGCGCCCATGCCAAAGGGCACCACGTCCGTGTCGCCCTGGACGACGCGCACCTGGGCCAGCGGCACGCCGAGGGTATCGGCCACGATCTGCGCCAGCGTCGTCTCGTGGCTTTGGCCGTGGTTCGCCGTCCCGACGAGCACCGTCACGTGCCCGCTCGGCTCCACGCGTACCGTCGCCTACTCGTGGCCGCCGCGCGGGATGCAGATCTGCGCCAGGTAGCCGGTGCCGAAGGCCGTTGGCTCCAAGGCGACGCAGAGCCCGAGGCCGACCCGCCGCGTTCCGGGGGCCGCGCGGCGCTGCTCGGCGCGCACGGCCTCGTAGTCGACGCCCGCTAGCGCGGCGCGAAAGGACTCGTCGGGCACCACGGCCTCGTAAGGCACGCCGGCCGCGTTGCGGCACGGAATCTCGTCGCGGCGCAACAGGTTGCGCTCGCGCAGGACCACGGGATCGACGCCCAGCTCACGGGCCGCCTCGTCCAGCAGGCACTCGCGCGCCAGGGTCTCGACGGCCCAGGGGGCGCGATAGGCGCCGAGGGGGCAGGTATGGGTGTGCACGGCGCGCACCCGCACGCGCAGCGCCGGCACGCGATACGGCCCGGGCAGCATTGTCGCCGCGATCATCGGCAGCGCTGATGCGGCGACAATGCAGTAGGCCCCCGAGTCACTCAGCAGGTCGCCGCGCAGGGCCAGCAGCGTCCCGTCCGCCGCCAGCGCGGCGTCCAGGGCCAGGCGCTCGCCGCGGGCATGGTTGCTCGCGGAAAGGTTCTCGCGCCGGTCCTCGATCCATTTGACCGGCCGGCGCAGCGCTACGGCTAGCGCGCAGACGGCCATCTCTTCCCGCGCCGGCGTGATCTTCTGCCCGAAGGCTCCGCCGACATCGGGGACGATGACGCGCACGTCGCCCTCGGTGAGGCCGAGCGCGCGGGCGATGGCCAGGCGCCACAGGTGCGGCAGGCGCGTCGAGGCCCAGAGCGTGAGGCGGCGGCCGTCCCACTGGGCGACGCAGCCGCGGCCCTCCAGTGGCACATTGGTGATGCGCTGAGGCCCGAAGACGCCGGAGACGACCCGCGCCGCGCGGGCGAAGGCGCCGTCCACGTCGCCGTGCGCGAGCGTGTGGTCGAAGACCAGGTTGTCCGGCAGCTCGTCGTCGACGCGCGGAGCGCCTGGGTCGAGGGCGCGCAGCGAGTGGGCGACGGCCGGCAGCGGTGCGTACTCGACCGCGACGGCGTCCGCGCCGTCCTCGGCGTGGTAGCGGTCGTCGGCCACGACGGCGGCCACGGCGTCGCCGGCGAAGCGCGCCTTGTCCACGGCCAGCGGCCAGAAGCGCACCGGCCGCAGGCCGGGCACGGGCAGCTCGATGACCGTGGGCTGCACACGCTGGGCGATCTCCGCGCCGCTCCAGACGCCGACGACGCCGGGCCGCGCGCGGGCCGCGCCCGCTTCGATCCCCAGCAGACGGGCGTGGGCGTGCGGACTGCGGACGAAGGCGACGTGCAGCGTGCCCGGCAGGCGCAGATCGTCGACGAAGCTGCCCTGCCCACGGACGAAGCGCTGGCTCTCGACCGCTGGCACCGCCGCGCCAATGAGTCGGCCGGTCTCGACCATTGCGCACGTCTCCCGGGCGCGTGTCGCGCGCGCCACCTGCACGACGCGCACACGTATTCTAGCACCCGGTCAGGGGCGTGGCGACGCTCGCCAGTCGCCAGAGGCGACCCTGTCGGCAGTCGAGTCTTCGACCACGGCCGGCTCGCGTGTCGTCGCGCTCGAAGCGGCCAGCAGCGGCTCGACCAATCGCGGCAGGTCCAGCACGTCCGCGCCGAAGTGCAGCCGGTAGCACGCCGCCTGGCTCACGAGGCGCGCGAGGAGGTGGAAGCGAATGCCGGCCATCTCTTTGTCCCAGGCCAGCAGCCCGTGCGGCAGCAGCTCCTCCAGCGCGCGGCTCTTGGGCATGGGCTCGACGTGGCTGGTGGGCCAGTCGACGATCTGCGGGAAGAGGATGACCGCTGGCGCGCAGGCCGTCGGACTGGTCGGCGGGTAGATCTCCTCGGCGAAAAAATAGCGCTTCTGCACGCCCTGATGGAGGCGGTCCTTCGCGGCACGCAGCTCCGGAAAGAACGCGACGGTGCCGTCGGTGACGTCGATTTTCACCGGAAAGGGCAGCATCTCCAGGCCGTGGTGGTTGACGCGCAGCAGCGGATGGTCGTCGGATAGGCAGGTGAAGCCGGCGCGCAGCAGGGCGACGCAGCAGGTCGTCTTGCCGCGCCCGCTGAAGCCGGGGATGAGCAGTCCACGGCCGCCTTGCGCCAGAGCCGCGGCATGGAGCGTATACAGGCCTTCCTGGGCGAGCAGCTCCGCTAGGGCGAACAGGAGATAGCTGGCGCGCACGTCGACCTGTATCGCCTCCGGCATGACGAGATAGCCTTCCGCGCGCTTCTGGCGGGCGTCGACGACGACGAGCCCGGCCTCGTGGAAGTCGGCGATGAGCCGGCCATCGTCCAGGTGTACCGTCGCCTCGACATGCACGACACCGTCTACGACGCGCTTGGTGTGCACCATGAGCGCCGCGGATGGCGAGATAGAGATAGGCACGTCGGCACGGCTGCGTACGCCGTGGAACACCATCTCCACGGCGGCGGGGCCGTCGAGTTGCTCGGCGCGGAAATGGCGCAGCAGCGTCTGCGCCGCGCAGCCGATGGCCGCGTCGCGCGTGGCCACACAGACGCGGACGCCGTACACCGAGAACGAGAAGTGATGCACCGCTGCCTCCCTAGCGTGAGGGGTGCCTGTGAGCGCTTCACCCGGATTGCGTACCAACCGCGCTGCCTCCCTAGCGTAAGGGGTGCCTAGTCGATGTGAACGCACGCGAGCCCAGCGAAGCAACGGATGCACCGCCGCCTCTGCACGTCAGGAGTGCCGGCCGCCTCGGCGAGGCGGCCGGCTGCGCCGAGGACCGACGCGGCCCTAGAACAGGACCTTGTCGCTCTCCAGCTTCTCCTTTACGTCCTTGATGTCCTTCTCGAGCTTCTCCTTGAGGTACTTGACCCCGGTGCCGGTGACGTCGCGGAGGGCGCCGTGCTCCAGGAGAAGTGGCTGCTCGTACTTCATGCTGTGCCTCCTTCGTTTGTGCGCTGTCGCTGGCGTGTTGGGCCGAACGGTCCGACTGGCACGTCATGAGACGCCGACTAGGGCATCGTCACGGCCCCATGGCCATCACCCCCTTTCGACGACCAGCCCCCTGTGGAGCAGTCGCATCGCGAACGCGGTGAGGTCGGCGCGGGCGACGTCCTCGGCCACCTCGAAGCGCGCGACGATGGCCGCGAGGACGCCGGCGAGCGGCCGTTCGCCGGTGAGCAGGTCCCAGATAGCCGTGCCCACACCGTTCAGCGTGTAGTAGGTGCCGCGGTCGAGGTCCAGGAGCACAGCCTCACCGTCCAGGACGGTCTCCTGGAGGTCGGGCCGCTTCACGAGCACCCTGCCGAGAAGGTCAGATGCGTCGCCCGCATCCACCAGACCGAAGTGTGCGCGGTCGGCCTCCGCGAGGACGGCGCGCGAGAGGCGCTCAATCTCCTCGCGCGGCGTCTCGGCGGCGAGCGGTGGGTGGCCGTCGAGGTCGGGGCCCACCGGCGGCCGCAGCGCCGAGGAGATGAACAGCGTCTTGCCGGGGTGCTGGTCCTGCGATGGCATGCGTTCCCTCCTATGGGCTACAGCGCGGGCTACAGCGCGGGCTACAGCGCTCCCCGACACAGGAGATCGACGAGCGCCTCGCCGATGCGCTGGCCGGTGTAGCGTTGGTAGAAGGTGAAGCCGGGCGTGGGGTTGATCTCGAAGCAGTAGTACTCGCCGGCGGGGCTGCGGCGCAGGTCGATGCCGCTCATGACTAGGCCAGCGCCGTCGGCCAGGCGCAGGCAGCGCTCGGCCACCTCGGGCGGCAGCGTGGCGGCCCGCATCTCGCGCGACGCGCCGTCGTGCCCGGCGTAGCGGTAGTCGGTTGCCTCGGTGACGATCTCGGTGGGGAAAAGATCGCCGCCGACCGTGTGCACACGAATGTCGACGCCGGGGACGTACTCCTGGAACTGCGTCGGGCAGTGGCGGACGGCATGCAGGCGGTCGAAATCCTCAGGCGTCATGCGCCGCACGATCGAGCGCCGGTGGCTGAGGGACTTATAGATCACCCGCCGGTCGCACTCCTCGTAGAAGCGCCGTGCCTCCTCCGGCTCGGTGGTCACGAGCGTGCGTGGCACGGAGAAGCCATAGCGCGCGACGAGCTGCTGCTGGTAGGGCTTGGAGCTGTTGGAGCCGAAGGACGCCGGCCGGCTGACAACGAGCACGGGCACGGTGTCGGCAAAGGCGACGATGGCCTGGAAGGCCTCGTGCACGCGCGCGCCATGCTCCTCGGCCGTCTCTGCCGCCTCCCGCGGCAGCTCGGGCAGGTCGAGCCAGCGCACGCAGATGCTGCGCAGCGCGTCGAGCCCTACCCAGCTCGCGCCGGCACGGATGGCGCCGTCGACGCCGCCGTCGGCGAGCGACCAGGTCAGGTCGAAGTCCCGAAGGTACCCGCGCGCGTCGAGGAGAACGAACCGCTCGTCTCTAGCGCACAGGCGCGCACAGAGGTAGGCCGTCACCGGGTCGGCCAACGTACCAAAGACGAGGATCATCGGCTCGTCTCCTCTCGCCGCGGGCGAGCAGGTCTGCCAGCGCCGTGGCGATCTGGTCCTGCACCTCGGGCGCGCAGTGATTACAGACTGGATGCGCGCGAACGTCCAGGCAACAGGCCTCGCCGGACTGCGCACACACCAGGCGCAGGTGCGCAAAGTCGAGATGGAGCGCGCGCGTGAGCGCGCAGCACTGCGCGGCAAGCGTCGAGGGCAGGTCCACGGCCGCCGCGCCAGGCGGCCCGGCCGCGGGGGAGGTGCCGGGCGTTGGCCAGGCCGCCTCGCAGTCGATGAGGAGTGGGTCCGGTGCGGGCAAGCCACCCTGCGGGCTCGGAGCGGCGCCTCGGGGCACGGAGACCGCCATCGCGCGGTCGGCGACGACGAAGACGTCGAGCCAGCGCCCAGGCGGCACGCGCTGAAGGTACACCGGGTGCCGGGCGATGGCCGCGAGCAAGGCGTCCAGCCCAGCGGCACCTTCGATGAGCCGCGGTGGGGCCTGGCCGGACAGTGTGCCGAGGATGGCCAGACCGCCGCTGCGGTCGAAGAAGCGCGCCGCGCGGTCGCGGTCGGCGGTCGCCAGCGTCGCCGGAAGGCAGAAGCCGCTGGCGACAATGCGCTGAAGCCGCGCCGCGCTAGTGAAGGCCGGCCGCGCGAGTGGCTCCGGCAGCGGCAAATTGACCACTGGACAGGGCAGCGCGTGCAGCAGCCCTAGCAACGTCGCCTGGAGCTCATAGGCCAGGTAGTCCTCGTCTTCGGGGCTGAGACCCGGGTCGGGTGGCACAGGTCGCTGCGGCCGCACCAGCACGCCCGCAAGGTCCATGAGTGGGACGGTGCGGGCGCCGATCCTGACGAAGCCGTCGCCACCGCCGATGCTCAAGCTCAGACCGGCGGCCGCCAGAAGACGCGCGTGCGCGACGAAAGCCACGGCCGCGCCGCGCCACCGCAGGCGATCGGCCACGAGGGCGGCCAACTGCTCCTCGTGGGAGCCAAGGATGAGTATCACGTCGCTCTCACCTCGCCGTCGACGCGCACGCGACAGAGCGTCGAAGATGCCCCGGCAGACATAAGGCTACGTCCAAAACATAGGGGGCACGAGTGGAGGCGCCGTTGATCTAGGGCGGTGGAAGCTATTGAGAGAAGGCAGCGGTGTGCGCCTCGGCGCACTTGCGGGGGGCCAGAGGCCGGAGGCCGCGTGACGCGCCCTCCGGCGGGGTTTAGGGTGTGTCCGACCGGACAGGAGAGGCGGGACCTCCGTTCCGGTCGCCCGCTAGCGGAAGGTGCGCATATGCAGGATCACCTGCCAGACCTGGTCCGACGTCAGCAGCCGCCCGAACGGCGGCATGTTCAGCCCGCCGTTGCTGATGGTCAGATAGAGCTGGCCGTCGTTGCGCTGGCCGACGACCTGTCGCAGGTTCGAGGGCACCGACGGCGGGACGCCCGGCGGCGGCTGCTGGAAGTGGGGCACCATCGGTCCGTCGCCGGCGCCCTGCAGCCCATGGCATACCTGGCAGTTCACCTGGTAGATGCGCGCACCGGCCTGCAGGTTCGCCTGGCTCGCGTCTAGTGGATTGCGCACCTGGGCGACCTGCTGCGGGTCCGGCGCGTGTTGGAAGCCGGCGATCGGCCCGGTGACCGGCACGGCGTCGGGCGGGGGGCTGAGTTTCGGCGGCTCGTTGGCGCGGTAGGCCGGCGAGTAGTGCATCTCGACGAAAGTCTCCAGCGGGTACACGCCGGTAGCCTGGCATGCGGAGAGCGCGAACGCCACGGCAAGCGTCGTCAGAACCAGCGTGACAGCCCTGCCCCAACCGTTCCCCGACATGGGGAGGGCGGTACGCACGCCGGAGCCCACAGCTCCCCCTTCCCGAGACGGGAAGGGGGTCGGGGGGTTAGGTCCGGCAGCCCGCGGCGCGGTCATCGCGGGCTCCGGACGCGCTCATCGTGGATAACGTCTGGGTTGGCCTGCTTCAGCGCGTCGATGGCGCGCCCGAGGCGCTCCTCCGGCGCGGTGACGACCACGCCGACATAGCCCTCGCTGATGCGCCGGTCGTACACCGCCGGCAGGCTCGCTGGCAGACGCGACTCGAAGATGATGCCCAGCACAGTGAAGAGGATTGCGCCGAGCATCGTGCCCTCGTACATGATCACCAGCATCGGCGGGACGGACAGGATCGGCTTGCCGCCCTGCACCATCGGATAGGCGATCTGCGTGGCGCTGGTGAGCAGCAGCGCCACGGCGAAGCCACAGCACGCGCCGATGATGGGAAAGAAGTACAGGCGGTGCTTGCTGTGCGGCTCGCCGAAGGCTCCTTCGGGGTACGGCGCGCCGGTGAGCACCTCGTACTCGTGTCCGGCAAAGCCTGCCTTCTGCAAGCCTTCGATCGCCGACGCCGCGCCGTTGGCTTCGGTATAGACGCCCATGATCGTTCGCCTGGCCACCGTTCTGCCCTCTCACTCGCGTTTCAATCCACGCCGCACCGCACTGATGGGCGAGATGTCGTGTCGCGTCCTCACTCACGAATGACGGCCGGCACGCGCGCGCGCCCGACCTCAATTTCTTCCGCGAAAATTTGCCCCTCCTTCTGCTCGAAGATCGGGATGATGGGGAAGATCTTCGCGAACAGCAGGAGGCCGAAGAAGACGATCGCAAACGAGCCGACCACTAAGGTGATCTCGATGAGGCTCGGGGTGAACTGGTCCCACGAGTATGAGAAGTCGTACTTCTTCATCAAGCCCGGCACGATGATCCAGTAGCGCTCGGTCCACATGCCGACGTTGACGAGGAGCGAGGTGAAGAACATGGCCGTAATGCTGCGTCTGACTCGTCGTGAGAGCCACAGCGGCACGGGTATGACGTACGCCGTCACGAGCAGCATAACCGTGAGGAAGTTCCATGGCCACTCGAAGAGCCGCTGCTGCATCACGATGACCTCTTCTGCCTCCTGCGAAAACAGGGCGAAGACAACGTCGAGGAAGAAGAAGTAGAGCCACGCCGTGCCCACGGTGACGAGCAGCCGCCCCAGGGCGTCGAAGTGGTCCGGCGTGATGTAGTTCTCCAGGCGGAAGACCCAGCGCAGGACGGCCATCATCGTCGCCACGGCCGACACGCCCGAGTGCACCGCTCCGATAACGAAGTACGGAGCGAAGACCGTCCCGTGCCACACCGGGACGAGCGCCACGGCGAAGTCCCAGGACACGATGCTATGCACCGAGACAAACACGGGCAGGATCAGCGCGGAGAGCAGGATACCGGCGATGGTCTGGAGCTTCCACTGCCGCGGCGTGCCGCGGAAGCCGAGCGCCAGCGCGCTGTAGAAGGCGTGCCGCCAGCCGGTGGTGCGGTCCCGCGCTACGGCCAGGTCGGGCAGCAGCGCCACGTAGACGAACAGCGTGCTTCCGGTCAGGTAGGTAAAGATCGCACTCGGGTCCCATATGAGCGGCGAGCGCACGCTCGGCCAGATACCGCGCGCGAAGTCGTAAGGGAAGACCCACAGGATGGCGCGCCATGGCCGGCCGGTGTGAATCAGCGGGAAGAGCGCCGCGGTCGCCAGCGAGAAGACCGTCAGCACTTCGGCAGCGCGCGTCACCGGCCGCCGCCACTCGGCCTGCGAGAGCCGCAGAATAGCCGAGATCATCACGCCGGCGTGGGAGATCCCGACCCAGAAGACGAAGTTGGTGATCATCCAGCCCCACATGACCGGCTTGTTGAGACCCGTCACGCCTAGGCCGAAGACGACCATGATGCCGATCGCGGAGATGAAGGCCAGGATGAACAGCCCGAGGAACCCCGCGGCGAACCAGAACCACGTCGGCGTGTGCAGGGGGAACCGCAGCAGCTCATCGTTGATGAGGCTGTCGCTCAGAACCTTGCGCTCGCGCATGCTTGCCCCCTTACCGCGGCTTGCCGATGACGAGGGCCGGCATGCGCAAGAGCGGCCGAACCGCACGCAGCAAGATGCCCTCCTGCATCTCCCAGTGCGAGAGCACCGGCACGATGCGCGTGGCCAGCAGGTAGACGAGGATCGCCCCAGCCACGCCGCCGACGACCAGCAGCACGTCGGCGCCGTCTGGGAGGTGCGTCGGCGGAACCTGTGTGAGCTCGTGGTGGAACGGATCCTCGATCGAGAACGCTGAGACGTAGAGGCGAATGCGATCGAAGAACGAGCCAATCAGAGGCGAGAGAGCCACGATCGGCGGCCCCAGGACGCTGACGCGAATGCGGTTCGTCGCCAGGCAGATGAAGGGGATGAGGAACGAGCAGAGCCAGGCGATGAAGAAGGCGATCTGGTAGGGGCCGAACATCAGCAGCAGCATGATGTTCTGCTCCCGCGGCGTCCGGCCGTACCAGTGGACAATGAAGTCCGACCACCAAAAGTAGAACCAGAGCAGCGAGAGCGCCAGCAGGAGCTTGGCGAGGCCCCAGAACTGCTCCAGCCCGACGTACTGGCGATAGCCGCCGACGGTCCGCAGCACGAGCAGGATGACCAACGTTGTCGCGATGCCGTTCTGCAGCCCGGTGATGGTGTGGTAGGCCGGGTACACCGAGCTGCGCCAGCCCGGCACGAGGCTCATCGAGAACTCAGTGGACAGGATCGTGCTGGTCATGACGTAGGACGCCAGATACAGCGCGCCGAGGACGATGACGGCCCACTCGTGCACCAGCCAGCGGCGCTTCGTGCCGAGCCAGCCGAAGGAGAGCCGCGCGTAGAGACCACGCCGCTCCGGCAGCGTGTCGCGCGCCGCGGCGAAGTCGGGCAGCGCGGAGGTCCACACGAGCGCTAGACCGAGGAGGGCCAGGCCGCCCATCGCCAGGACGTCGAACAGGTAGGGCGCGCCCAACGGCCAGTCGAACCAGAGGCTCGTGCGGCCCTTCAGCGGCGGAATAAGCCACAGCAGCGGCAGGAACAGGAAAAAGTTGAACACGCCGACGATGGCACAGAGCTCCGCGGCGCGCGCCATGGGCCGCCGCCAGTGCGCCTTGACGAGGCGTGTCGCTACGGCACAGATCGGCGCGGCCTGGAAGGTGGTGAAGATGTACATGACCATCGCGGCGTAGTAGCCCCACGCCGTGCGGTCGGCAAAGCCGCCACTGGCGCGCCAGATGAAGCCGCCCACCCCGCCGACGAACAGCAGGGCCAGGAAGAGCACCCACGTCCGATAGAGGCCCGACGCCGCCCGCAGCCGCCCGATGATGTCGCCCGTCACCTGCTGCGGCGACGGGTTCGGCGGCGGGACGTGGTGTTGTGCGTGGTTAGTGTGCTGCTGGCTGCTTCGCTGCGTCTCCGACATGCTGCGGATCCACCTTCTTAAGATAGAACACCACCGGGTCCGTGCCCAGGCTCTCCAACACGCGGAAGTGCCGCTTGTCCTGCGCCAGCCGCGACACGCGGCTGCCCGTGTCGCTGATGTCCCCGAAGACCAGCGCGTCCGTCGGGCAGGCCTGGACGCACGCCGGCTGCACGTCGCCGTCCTTGAGCGCCCGGCCCTCGCGCTTGGCCTGGCGCTCGGTGCGCCGGATGCGCTGCACGCAGAAGGTGCACTTCTCCATCACGCCCTTGCTGCGCACCGTGACGTCGGGATTGAGGTAGTGATAGTAGCTCTCCGGCCACTGCGGCTCCCAGTAGTTGAAGAAGCGCACGTTGTACGGGTCGTTGTTGGCGCAGTAGCGCGTGCCGATGCAGCGATTGTATATCTGGGTGTTCAGGCCCTCGCTGTTGTGGTACGTCGCGTAGACCGGGCAGACCGGCTCGCACGGCGCGTTGCGGCAGTGCTGGCAGAGCATGGCCCCGTTGCGCACCTTCGCCGCTGGATACTCGGTGCCCTCCCAGTAGCGCTCGATGCGGATCCACTGGATGCCGCGGCGCTGATTGACGATCTCCTCGGTGTTGATCGGCACGTTGTTCTCGATCTGGCAGGCCGCGACACAGGCCCGACAGCCGCTACAGCGGTCGAGGTCTACCAGCATACCCCATTTCGGCATACGGGTGGTTTCCTCCTAGCCTCACGCCTTCTCGGGCCCGGCGATCTGGATCCACGAGGCCTCCTGGATCGGCGAAACGTTGCCCTGCATGATCGGCACGCGGACCCGCCGCCCGATCTTGCGCAGCCGCACGCGCGTGCTCGCCCAGGCGAGCGCGCCCGTCTCGGCGTCCTCGCGCGCGCCGACGAGCGTGAGCGGGTTGGCTCCGCGGCCGGTGGCGTAGCGCGTGAAGGTGCGGTGGCCCTGCCCCATGGGCATGGCCACCACGTCCGGCGGCACCGAGGGCGAGACGAACACCACGGCTTCGACGGCGCCGAAGGGCGACTCGACGGCGACGACGTCGGACTCCTGGTCGCCGATGAGGCCGAGATCGTGCGCCGTCTGCGGATTGACCTCGACCCAGGTGGCCCAGGTGATCGTCGAGATCGGGTCGTCGAGCGCCTGGAGCAGTGGCAGGTGCGCCAGCGACCCGTCGTAGAGCGCGTTCGACGGGAAGGGCAGCAGGTGCAGCGGATACTGCTGCGCGTCGCCGTCAAACGTGGCCGGCGCTGGCTGCGTCGGCACCTGCGGCGCGGCCGGCGGCGCGCCGGGCACGGTCGCCTGCGCGTCCCACCAGCCGCCCCGCTGGAGGGCGGCGTTCCAGAAGCGCTGCGGCGTCGTCTCGCGCACCGAGCCGCGATTGAGCCGTTGGAGCTCGGCAGCACTGGCCTGGAGCGCCTCCTTCATCGACTTCCACGGCAGCGCCTGCGCGACGCTGCCCCCGAGCTCCTGGGCGGCGCGGAGCAGCAGGTCGCCGAACTGGATCGAGCCGACGAAGGGCTGCACCACCGGCTGCTGGAAGCCGATGACCGGATAGCCTGGCCCGGGGTCGGGCACGTAGTCGCCCCAGCTTTCAAGGTACGTGTGGTCGGGGATGACCAGGTCGGCGTACGCGGCCGTGTCGTCGACGAAGCTCGAGAAGCTGATGATGAACGGCACGTTGGCCAGCGCGCCGGCCAGCCCGACCGCGGTCGGCAGACCATAGACCGGGTTGGCCTGGTGCACGAGCAGGAGGCTGACCGGCCGCGGCTGGCCGGTCCGCAGCCGCTCGACGAAGGCTCGCCAGTCGCGGAACGAGGTGGCCGTCGCCGTCTGCGGCAGCTCCCGCAGCGGCAGCGGCGGGTTGAAGCGCACGCCGCCCTGGACGCCGACGCTGCCCACGAGATAGTTCAGCGCGAAGATGGCCGTGAGGTTCAGCGTGCCGTTGGTGTGCGCGGCGGCGCTGTCACCCCCGATGGCCAGCGCCGGCCGGCGGGCGGCGAAGTCGCGCGCAAGCTGCACGACGCGCTCGGCGGGCACGCCGGTGGCGCTGGCGACGCGGTCGGGCCGGAAGGGATCGAGCGCGCCGGGGGTCGGGAACATGCGCTGCGCGGCGTTGCGGTCGCCCAGCCCGTCGCTGACGATGACCTGCGCGATGCTGAGCGCCAGGAGGCCCTCGGCGCCCGGGCGCACCGGCACCCAGGCATCAGCGTTGGCGCCGGTGCTGGAGAGGCGGGGCTCGACCTGCACGAGCGTGCCGCGCGGCCGACGCTGGCCGCCGGCCTCGCCTTGGCGGAACAGGCCGTACTCGCGGTTGTACTGCGTCGGCGAGAGCCAGGTGCTCAGGAAATCGGCGCCGAACGACAAGACGTAGGCGGCATTGGCGATGTCGAAGTCCGGCAGGCGGTCCTGATTGAACACGCGCTTGACGGCCGCGCGGACCGGCGCGCGCTCCAGTGTCTCGTAGGTCAGGTGCTGCGCCCCGTAGGCGCCGACAAAGCGCTCGACGACCATCCCGAGGTGTCCGTGCAGCGGCTCGGTGACGAGCACGACGCTATCGGGCTGCGCCTGCGCGGCGCGCAGCCTGGCCATCAGCTCCCGCCCGGCGTCCTCCCAGCTCGCGCGGTTGAAGCGCCCGAGGCCGCGCGGGCCGCTGGCGCTCAGGGGCTGCGGCGCGCGGTCGGGGTGGTAGAGCGCCTGCACGCCAGCCTGGCCGCGCGCGCAGCTCCGGCCAAGGTTCAGCGGGTGGACGGGGTTGCCGTCGATCTTCTTGGCGCGGCCATCCATGACACGGACGATGATGCCACAGCCCGCCGGACACTGCCGGCAGACAGAGGCGAACCACTGGTCATAGCCGGCCAGCAGGTCCTCGGGGAGCAGGGCCGGGCTCTGGAGCAACAAGTCGCTCTGCGGGATGGTGCACCCGGCGAACAGCACGGTCCCGGCGGCGCTGGCGCCGGCAAGCTTCAGAAACTCGCGTCGTTGCATCGTCACATCACCTAGTAATGGCACGTCGTGCAGTCGGTGGGCGCCTCGTTGACACGGTGGCAGGTAACGCAATCCCCCATGCGCAGGTCGCGCGCGTGCTGCACGACCTGCTGTTGCCCCACGTTCCCGTGGCACACGGCGCAGTCGAAGCCGGCCTGGATATGCGCCTCGTGCACGAAGCGCACCGTGTCAGGCATACGATAGACCCGCAGCCAGTCGATCGGCTCCTTCTTCTCCCAGGCCGCGCGCAGTTTCTGCACCTCGGGGCGGTCGGTCACGGCGACCTTGTGGCAAAACATGCATTGCTCGACCGCCGGCACCGTCGCCGCGGGGCCGATGGCCGCGCCGCGGTGGCAGAACTGGCAGTCGAGCTGCAGTGTCTCAACGTGGACGGGGTGCGGAAAGGCAATGGGCTGCTGCTTGGGTGGCGGGTTCAGCGCGCCATACAGGTACCACGTGCCGCCGCCCACCACGAGCAGGACGATAAACGGAACGATAATCGCCAGGACACGTCCTGTAGGCATGACCCTCCCCAGCTTGCGGCCGCCGGCGGTCGTCGCCATGCGGCCGCAGTGCTCGCTTGCCCCCGCGCCCCGTCAGATGACGACGCGTGGAAAGATGTCGTAGAGCACCCCGAGCCACTGAATCCAGTTCACGATGGCGAACACCGCCGACACGGCGCCGGCGAGCGCGACGACGTAGAACACCGGCCGCACCGCGCCCACGCGCCGCGGCAAATGGTGCGACTGCAGGAGCGACGGGATGATCGCGTGCGCCATGCCGAACGACAGGGCGAAGATGATCCAGGAGATGGCGAACGTCCAGAGCCACGCCAGATTGACGGCGAGCTGCTGCCATTGCTGGAGCGTGATCGGGTCGGGAGTCGGCGACAGCGTTCCCCTCCTGTCAAGCGGCTATTCAGGCAGGCAGGACAAGACCATCAGCTAATCTAGCGCATCGCGCTGCGAGAGGCAAGCATCCGCAAACTGATCGATGTGATGCGCGTCAATACGCCACGCCCCGAACGCCACGCCCCGAACGCGCAGCTCGGGAGCGTCCAACATCATACCCTGCCGCAGAGGGCACGCCAAGAGCATCGGGGAAAAACCCTGATATTGCCCCACCGGCCGGCGCTGGTGCCTCCTATGTCGTCATCACCACCGCAGCGCGGAACTGCGCAATCCACTCGGCCGCGGTGGCAAAGCCGCGCTCCCAGAAGCCGGGCGCCCAGGGGTCTACGCCCACCAACGCCAGCAGCGCTTCGGGCCGATCGCTCCCGCCGGCAGCGAGCAGGGCAAGGTAGCGCTGGGCGAAGGCCGGCCCTTCATCGGCGGCGCGCTGGAGCAGCGCTAGGGCCAACAGGTGGCCGAACACGTAGCTGAAGCAGTAGAAGCGATAGTGCACGAAGTGCGGGATGGTGATCCAGCCCCAACGGTCGAGCGCGCCGAAGCGCACCGCGTCGCCGTACAGATGCGCCAGCGCCTCCTGCCAGAGCACACCGTACTCGTCCGCAGTGACGAGGCCGGCGGCGCGGCGGGCGTGCGCGCGCTGCTCCCAGCGCGTGTACATCGCCTGCCGCAAGACCGTGGCGATGACGTCCTCGATGAGCATGGTCAGCAGCCGCTCGCGCAACCCGCCGTTCACCCCCTGCCGGCGCAGATGCTCGGCTAGCAGCAGCTCGCCGAACGTGCTGGCGACCTCGGCCATGGGGATCGTCGGCTCGAAGTTGAACGGCGTCTGCCGGCGAGCCAGGGCGTAGTGCACACCGTGGCCCAGCTCGTGGGCCAGCGTGAACACGTCCTCCAGGCGGCCGGTGAAGTTCATCAGCACGTAGGGATGGCTGCGCGGCGTCCCGCCGGAGCAGAACGCGCCGCCGCGCTTACCGTGCCGCGGCAGGGTATCGATCCAACGGCCGTCGTAGAACTCTTGTACGAGCGCGCCGAGCGCCGGATGGAATGCCGCGTAGGCATCGCGAACCAGTGCCTGCGCCTCGGCCCAGGTGAAGCGCTGCTCCTCGTGCTCGTAGGGCGCCAGGAGGTCGCAGCTCTGGAAGTCGCCGTCGAGGCCAAGCCGTCGCGCCTTGAGTCGATAGTAGTCGGCGGCCAGCCCGTAGTGCTGCTCGGTCACACTCAGCAGCCGCTCGATGAACGCGGCCGTGAACTCGTTCTCCAGCGCCGTGGGCTCCAGCGGATCGCTGTAGCTCCGCAGACCGTAGGTCAGGCGATGGTCCTGAACCAGGGTGTTGAACGCGAACGTCAGCACGTGGGCGTGGCGCTCGTAGGTCGAGAGAAGCACGTCGCTGCCCTGGCGCCGCACGTCACGGTCGGGACTGCTCCGCAACGCGCGGGCCTCCGCGTCGGTCAGCTCCTTCGCCGCGCCGTTGAGCGTGACGGGGAACCGCAGGCCGCTGGTCACCTCGGTGTAGAGCTGGCTCCAGGCGGCGGAGCCGGTCTGGCGGAGCTGGGCGATGACGCGCTCCTCCGGCTCGGAAAGGGTGTGCGGAGCGAACGAGCGCACCACAGCGAGATGGTGGCGGTAGCCGGCCAGCTCCGGCGCGGCGCCGAGCGCCGCGGCGTGCTCCTCGGGTGCACGGCGCAGCTCGAGGTCGAAGAACAGCAGCTCGGTCTGGATATCCGTCGCCGCCTCGCGCACACGCGCCAGCAGCGCCTGGTGGCGCGCGTCCAGGGTGTTGGCGGCGAAAAGCAGGCTAGCAAAGGTCCGCACGCGCGACAGTGCCTCGTACAGGTCCTCCAGTGTCACGAGCGCCCCGGCCAGCTCGGCCGGAGCCAGCGTGGCTACACGGTCGCGGTAGCGCTGGGCGAAGGCGCGCGCCTCGCTGCGCAGGCGCTCCAGGTCGACGGCGATGGCCGGATCGTCGGGGCCGCCGTAAAGATCGTCGAGCCGCCAGGTCGGTGTGTCGCTCACGTGCACCTCGGCGCGGGGTTGCCGCCGTATCATCGCTGCACCGGTCATGGTAGCCTGCCGGGTGCTGGTTTGCCACCCATCGTCCCGTTAGAATGGCGGCGATGGCCAGGCACCCTGGCACGGAACGCACCGGAGGGCATCGTGGCACGCCGTGAGATCGGCATCCTCATCCCAACCCGCCAGGCGGTGCTCACCTCACGCGAGCGCCCGCCGCTGGAGCCTATGTGGGAGCTGGCGCGCCAGTCCGAGGTCGCGGGCATCGACGCGCTCTGGGTCGGCGACAGCATCACTGCGCGGCCGCGCGTGGAGGCCTTGACCACGCTGGCGTATCTCGCAGCCATCACTCGGCGGCCGCGGCTTGGCACGGCGGTGCTGCTGCCGACGCTGCGCAAGCCCGTCGAGCTGGCGCTGGTCCTGGCGAACATCGACCAGCTCTGCGGCGGGCGCTTGGTGGTCGGCGTGGGCGCCGGTACCGCTGCGGAGCCGAATCGGCGCGAGGCCGAGGCGCTCGGCGTGGATATGGCCCAGCGCGGTCGCCTGCTGAGCGAGGCGCTGGACGTCTTGCGGCGGCTGTGGTCGGGCGAGACGGTGACTTACGAGGGCGCCGGCTATCGCCTCCGCGACATCGCCCTGGCGCCGCTGCCGTACCAGCGGCCGGGTCCGCCACTCCTGGTCACCTGCGGCAACAGCGGCCGCGAGCTGAACGTGCAGGTCCGCCGCGTGGCCCAGTTCGGCGAGGGCATCATCGCCACGCGGGTGACGCCGGCCGACGTGCGCGCGGTGTGCGAGCGCCTGGCGCCGAAGCTCGCCGCTTTGGGGCGCGATCTGGCGACTATGGAGGTCGCTGTCTACTGCACGGTGCGCATCGATGAGAACCGCGCGCGGGCCGAGGAGGCTGTTCAGGCGTTTATCGAGGCGTACTACGGTCGGCGTATGGCGGAGCCCGGCGGGGCCGCCGGGCCGCCCGAGGACGCCGTGGCGGCGATCCGCGCGCATCACGACGCCGGGGCGACGCACGTCATCGTGCGCTTCCCCGGCGAGGACCAGCTTGCGCAGCTCGAGCGCTTCCACCGTGAGGTCCTGCCGCACGTGCGGGCGCAGTGACGCCCTTCGCCGGTAGCGCGCCGTGTCGTAGGGGCGAGGCAAGGCGCGCGGCGACGCCTGGCGGCGATGGCCCAGGCGGAGACCCAGGCCGAGTGCGAGCGCCTGCGCGACGCGTCCGTGCCCGCATTGCAGGGGTAGGGGCCGGCGGCCGAGACGCCGCCGCGGGACTGCGACGACTCTGTGACGTTCTACCGCTCTCCGCAGGGACACTGGCCCCACCTGCGGACGAGCGATCCCCTGGAGTCGGTCTTCGGTGGGGTGCGGCTGCGGACGGATGCCGCCAAGTACTTGCGCCACCGCGAGAACGCACTGCGCCCGATGTTCGAGATCGTGCAACGCCTCTGTCGTGCAACGCCTCTAAGGAGGAGCGACGATGACGATCGAAGGCCCAGTCGGATTTATCGGTCTAGGCAACATCGGCGGCCCCATGGCCCGCCGTGTCCTCGACGGTGGCTATCCGCTCGTCGTCCACGACCTGCGCCCGGAGGCCGTTGCCCGCCTCACCACTGCCGGCGCGCAAGCGGCCGGCTCGGCGAGGGAGGTCGGCGAGCGCTGTCGACACATCCTGCTTTCGCTGCCGACGTCGGCACAGGTCGAGGCGGTCTGTCTCGGTGACGAGGGCATCGTCCGCGGCGCCGCTCGTGGCACGGTCGTCCTCGATTTGACGAGTGGCCAGCC
>JACQUS010000088.1 GCA_016210125.1 Chloroflexota bacterium
CTCGAGCTTCGTGCGCCCGAGGAGGGACACGACCACGCCTAGCAGACCAAGCTCCTCGTTCAGCACCTCACGCACCAGGTGAACGGTGCGCATGAGCTGCGTGACGCCGTAGAGGGCATAGTACTGGCCCTGGACGGGCACGAGCACGGCGTCGGCGGCGGCCAGGGCGTTGATGGTCAGCAGGCCCAGCGACGGCGGGCAGTCAATGAGCACAACGTCGAAGCGCTCGCGCAGCGGGGCCAGCTTCTTGCGCAGGACCTTCTCCTTGCCGATTCGCGCTGCCAGTTCGACCTCCACCGCGACCATGTTCAGGTGCGCTGGGGCCACGGTTAGGCCCTCGCAGGGACTGAGGATGGCCGCGAGGCTCAGGCCCGGGTCCATGAGCACATCGTACATGGACTGCGACAGTGCCACTACGTCAATGCCTAGGCCGATGCTCAGGTTGCTCTGGGGGTCCATGTCGACGAGCAGCAGGCGCTGGCCGCGCTCGGCCAGGGCAGCGCCGAGGTTGACGGTCACCGTCGTCTTGCCCACGCCGCCTTTCATGTTGGCGACGGCCAGCACGCGCCCCATCCCCACCTCACGGCAGCGGCCACGCGCATGATGCTACCACAGCGCGCGGCGCTTGTGTGACAGGGCTGCAATTGTGCGTGTACAACAAAAGCCTTGCGCTTGGCGCACGACTGTGCTAGGCTCCGGCGGAGAGCGACCGCGAGGCGCGGTGACCTATGCGCGACGAGCACAATGCCCTGCGCGCCACGCCGACCTTCGGCGCCCTCTTGCGGCGCTTCCGTCTGCGCGCCGGCCTCTCGCAGAACGCCCTGGCCAAGCGCGGCGGGCTCGACGCCAGCGCCATCAACCGCCTGGAGCGCGGCGAGCGCGCCCAGACGCGCCGCGCGGCCGTCGAGGCGCTGGCCGGCGCGCTGGACCTCGCGCCGACCGCGCGCGACGAGCTGCTGGCGGCCGGCGGGCACCTCCCCGAGAGCCTGCTGCGTCTCGGCCTGGCCGATCCGACGCTCCTGCTGGCGGCCGACGTGCTGGCCGACGCGGAGATCCCGACCGACGAGCGCACCGAGTTCCGCGAGCTCATCCGCCTCGCGGCACGCCGCTGGCGCCGACAATGATACACATGTGTATTTGAGATGGGGCAGCGACCCGACGCACGGCTCACCGTCCGCTTCGGCGACGAGGTCCTGCAGCGCGGCCACACGGCCGTGCCCAACCTCGTCCTCGACTACTACGCCCGCCTGGGCATCTCGCCGGCCGAGATGCTCTTCACCATCCACGTCTGGCAACACTGGTGGACCGCCCGCGATCCCCACCCCTCGCTGCGCACCATCGCCCACAAGATGAGCCTAAGCGTCCGCCAAGCCAAGCGCTACGTCGAGGCGCTGGAGCGCAAGGGCTTCCTGAACGTCGTCGAGCGCTTCGCGCCCCACGGCGGCCAGCTCACCAACGAGTTCGACTACAGCCCGCTCATCCGCGCCGTCGTGCGCGCCGCCCGTGCCGACGGGGCACTGAGCGCGCGCAGCCCCGCGGTGGCCCGGCGGCTGCGCCGCCGCCGAGGGGATGCCATTTTTGACACCCCACCCGAGGACGGCATCCTTCACAGCCCCGATGACACATATGTCACTGGAGCCAGGGGCGGGGCCGACGCCCCCGGGCGCGCGTCGCCGTCCCCCGAAGAAGAATGTATAGATAAAGATACATCGAGAGACCCAGACATGAAGGCACCATCGACAGATGACATTGATACCCCATCCATACACAACGGCCCGGCGCGAGCTGGACTGACCGTACAGCAGCTTTGGGCAGCCACGTTGAGCACGCTCGCCGCCCGTGTTCCCCCGGCCGAGGTGGAGGCCTGGCTACGCCCGGCGCGCATCGCCGCCTGGCGGGAGGGCCTAGTCGTCGTGGCGGCACCGTCGACCGTGGCCGGTCGGCGCATCGTGAGGCGCTACGGCGGGTTGCTGCGCGCCACGCTGGCGGCCCTAGCCGGCGAGCCGCTGGCGCTGGCCTGCGTGAGCGAGGCAGCCTGGCGCACCGAGGGCCTGGCGGCGGCACGCGCGACGGGCGACGGCGATGCGGACTGAGGCGAGCCGGCGCCGCGGCATGCGAGCCCCGGGGCTGTGCTCCGGCGCCCATAGGACCTCTGTGCCTAGGACCTCTGTGCCATTGACCTGCTCGCCTGGCGGCGTATAGTTCTCTCAGCGTATAGTTCTCTCAAAGAGGAGCCCGCGAGGCATGGCGGGTCTGCCTGGAGCGCCCTACGGCAGGAGGCCGGCGCGATGAGCATCCTCTCCTCCCTGCGGATCGCCGCCAGCGCGATGCGTGCGCAGCGCTCGCGCATGGACGTGGTCACCAGCAACATCGCTAACATCGACAGCACGCGCACGGCCGAGGGCGGAGCCTACCGCCGACGGCAGGTGGTGTTTACCGCGATGCCCGGCGGGCTGCGGCAGTTCTTCACGCTCCTGCGCAACGCCGACCAGCCCGACTTCGGCCGACTGGCGATGAGCGGCACCGGCGTGCAGCGCATCGCTGTCGACCAGAGCCCGCTCAAGCAGGTACTCGACCCGCAGCATCCCGACGCCGACCCCGTCACGGGCATCGTCGAGTTCCCCAACGTCGACCTGGTGACCGAGATGACCGACATGCTGGCGGCCACGCGGTCCTACGAGGCCAGCGTCACCGCGCTCAACGCCGCCAAGACGATGGCGCTGCGCGCGCTCGACATCGCGCGGGGGTGAGCCGTGGAACAGGAAGGTCAGCTCGGTCGTTTGCTCGGCGGCTGGCGGCAGCTCAGCGCGGTGCAGCGGCTCACGGCCGCGGGCTTCGGCTTGGCGCTCGTCGCCGGCGTGTTCGCCTTGCTGATGTGGGCGCGCGCGCCCGAGCTCGGTGTGGCCTTCAGCAACCTGCGGCCCGAGGACGCCGCGGCGGTCACGGCGAAGCTGAAGGAGCAAAACATCCCGTTCGAGCTGTCGGCCGACGGCCGCGTGATCCGCGTGCCGCAGGCGCGCGTGCCCGAGGTGCGCCTCCAGATGGCCAGCCAGGGCCTGCCGGCCGGCGGCGTCGTTGGCTTCGAGGTCTTCAACCAGCAGAACTTCGCCATGACCGATTTCAGCCAGCGCGTCAACTTCCAGCGTGCCCTGGAGGGCGAGCTGACACGCACCATCGCCGCGCTGGACGCAGTGGACCAGGTGCGCGTGCATCTGGCGCTGCCCCAGCCGTCGCTCTTCGTGCAGGGAGCGCGGGAGCCCTCGGGCTCGGTGACCCTGCGGCTGAAGCCGGGCCGGCGCCTGAGCGCCGACCAGATCGCCGGCGTGCGCCATCTGGTGGCCTCCGCCGTCGAGGGGCTCAAGCCCGAGAATGTGACCGTCGTGGACTCGCGCGGCGAGGTGCTCTCTGACACGCAGGAGGCCGCGGCCGAGCGGCTCACCGAGCGGCAGCGCGCCGCCCAGCGCGAGGTCGAGCGCGAGCTCCAGCAGCGCGCGCAGCAGATGCTCGACCAGGTGCTCGGCCCGGAGCGCGCCGTAGCTCGCGTGCGCGCCGAGCTGAACTGGGACCGCTTCGAGACGACGCGCGAGGTCCTGTCGCCGGGCGGCCCCGGCGGGCAGCAGGTGCTGCGCAGCTCGAAAGAGGTGAACGAGACGTTCAGCGGCTCGCCGGCGACGACCGGCGGCATCCCCGGCACGGCGTCGAACATTCCCGGCGTCGTGGGCGCACAGACGGGCGCGCAGAGCGCGGCCAACTGGCAGCGGCAGGAGACGGTCACCAATTTTGAGGTCTCCAAGGCCGTCGAGCGGCTCGTGCGCCAGCCGGGCGACCTCAAGCGGCTCAGCGTGGCCGTCGTCGTCGACAGCCAAACGCCGAACGTCGCCGCACAACTCGCGCAGATCGAGACGTCGGTGTCGGCCGCCCTGGGCATCAATCCCGACCGTGGCGATGCGATCCAGGTCTCGTCCATCCCCTTCGACCGCACGCGGCAGGAGGAGGAGAAGCGCGAACTGGAGGCGCAGCAGCGCACCGACCTGCTCTTCAACCTGGCCAAGCTGCTGGTCGTCGTCATCCTTGCAGTGGTCATCCTGATGGTGGTACGCTCGCTGCTGCGCCGGCCGGCCGAGGCGATGATGGTCCCGGGCGTAGCGGGCCTCGCGGTCGCCGCGCCGACGGCGCTCCCGGCCGGGGTGATCGCGCCTGAGCTGGAAGCCGTGTTCGAGGAGGGCGCTGCGATGCCGACCGGCCCGTCGCCGGAGGAGACGCGCATCCGCGAGATCCAGGCCAAGGCTGCCGAGGCTGCCAAGCGCCGCGCGTTCCTCGAGGAGCAGGTGGCCGGGCTAGCGAAGAGCAACCCGGAGGCCGTCGCCGACCTGATCCGCACGTGGATGGAGCAGGAAGCGGCGCGCAGCTAGGAAAGCGCGACGATGGCGCAGCGGATCGTCAAGCGCCCGCCGGTCAGCGCTGAGGCTGTGGTGCTCACACCGCCGCCGATGGCCCCCCGCGCGGCCGCGGCGCGCCCCGAGGTGCAGCAGGCCGAAGAAGAGCACCGCCGGGCGAAGCAGCACGCCGCCCAGCTCCTCGCGCGGGCCCGCGAGGACGCCGCTGGCCTGCTGGACGAGGCACGCGCCGAGGCGCAACGGCTGCGCGAGGTCGCGGCACGCGAAGGCCGCGAAGAGGGCACTGCGCGTGGCTACCAGGAGGGCCGTAGCACCGGCCAGCAGGAGGCTGAGCGCGCCGTCCAGGAGGCGGCTGAGGCCACCATCGGCGCGTACCTGCGGCAGCTCGGCGCGCTGGTCGCGCGCGCCCAGGCGGACCGTATCGCGCTGATCCGCGACGCCGAGGCCGATCTGGTCGAGCTGGCCCTGGCCATCGCCGAGAAAGTGCTGCACCAGCGTCTCACCGCCGGCGAGCGCGCGGCCGTGCTGGACATCGCGCGCGCAGCCCTCGAGCGCCTGGCGGCCGTCGGGAGCGACGGCGCCCGCTTGCGTGTGCACCCCAGCGACTACGAGGCCTTCCGCGAGGTGTGGGACGAGCTGGAGTTGGGCGGGGCCGCCGGCCTGCCGTGCCAAGTCGTGCCCGACGAGCGCGTCGAAGCCGGCGGCTGCCTGGTCGAGGCGCGCGCCGCGCGGATCGACGCGCAGTGGAGCACGCAGCTCGCGCAGGTCCGCGGCGCGCTGCTGGGCGTGAGCCCCGGCGCCGACGGCCTGGCGCGTGCGGCGACCGGCGCCACCGGCGACGCGGCCGCCGAGCGCGGCGCGGGCCGTGCGGCCGGTTGGGCGGCGGTCGGGGACGCAGCCGTGGGGTCCGAGCCCGAGAACGGCGAGGCGATGGCCGACGCGGCAGGGCACGAGGCGTGAGCGCCACGGCGCATGAGGCGAATGGCCTCGATCTTCCGGCGTATCGTCGGCTGCTGGCCGACGTCGGTACGCTGCGCTGCCAGGGCGCGGTCGCGCAGGTCGTCGGCCTGACCATCGAGGCCGAGGGTCTGGCGGCGCGCCTCGGCGAGATGTGCACCATCCATCCGGTTGGCCGCGCCGAGCCCATCGCCACCGAGGTCGTCGGTTTCCGCAGCGGGCGCTCGCTCATGATGCCGCTTGGCGATATGCAGGGCGTCCAGCCCGGCAGCCCGGTCGTGGCCAGCGGGCGCTCGTTCCCCGTGCCCGTCGGCGAGGCGCTGCTCGGCCGCGTGCTCGACGGCCTCGGCCGGCCGCTCGACCGCCACGGGCCGCTGCGGGGCGTGCGCTACACTACGGCGCAGACGAAGTCGCCGCACCCGTTGCTGCGCACGCGCGTGCAGCAGCCTCTGGTCACCGGGGTGCGGGCCATCGACGCGCTGCTGACCTGCGGCAAGGGCCAGCGCATGGGCATCTTCTCCGGGAGCGGCGTGGGCAAGAGCACCATCCTGGGGATGATCGCGCGCAACGCGCTCTCGGACGTGAATGTCATCGCGCTGATCGGCGAGCGCGGGCGGGAGGTCCGCGACTTCCTGGAGCGCGACCTGGGCGACGGGCTGAGCCGCTCGGTCGTCGTCGTCTCGACGTCCGACCAGCCAGCGCTGGTGCGCCTGCGTGGCGCCTGGGTGGCGACGACCATCGCCGAGTATTTCCGCGACCACGGCTACGACGTCACGCTGCTGATGGACTCGGTGACGCGCTTCGCCATGGCCCAGCGCGAGGTCGGGCTGGCGGTGGGCGAGCCGCCGGCGACGAAGGGCTACACGCCGTCGGTCTTCGCCCTGCTGCCGCGGCTGCTAGAGCGCGCTGGGACGTCGGAGCACGGGACGATCACGGCCTTCTATAGCGTGCTGGTCGATGCCGACGACTTCAACGAGCCGATCTCGGACGCGGTGCGCGGCGTGCTCGACGGGCACGTCGTGCTGGCGCGCGAGCTGGCCGTCGAGGGGCACTATCCGGCCATCGACGTGCTGCACAGCCTCAGTCGTGTCATGCCGGAGGTCACCAGCCGCGAGCACCGCCAGGCGGCGAACAAGGTGCGCGAGCTGCTGGCGACCTACCAGAATGCGCGCGACTTGATCAACATCGGCGCCTACGTCGGCGGCTCGAATCCGCAGATCGACGAGGCCATCGCCCGCCGCCCGGCGCTGCTGGCCATGCTGCGCCAGGAGCCGGAAGAGGCCACGCCGCTCGCCGAGACGCTGGGCCGCCTGGGCGAGGCCGTGGGCATGGCGATACCGGCCCACGGCCAGAATGCGAGTGGTGGGTGATCCCCTCGTGGGGATAGCGGGAGAGAAGGGGGGAATCGCCCATGTCGCTGCGCGACGCCAGCGATGGATGAAAAGCTGCTGCTGAGCAGGGGGTTGGCCTCACCCCCTGGCCCCCTCTCCGACTCGGAGAGGGGGAGCGGGGCGGGCGGGGAGTCCAGAGGGGCGTCGCCCCGCTGGGGGTCCAATCGGGCGCCCGGTGGGCGAGCCGCGGCGGCGGTGCGACAGACGCCCCCATGACAAACAACGCCTGTC
>JACQUS010000089.1 GCA_016210125.1 Chloroflexota bacterium
ATACTCCAGGTTCACCTGGTGGACGATGCCCGTGCCGGGCGGCACGACGCTGAAGTTCCGGAACGCCTGCTGCGCCCAGCGCAGGAACGCATAGCGCTCGCGGTTACGCTCATACTCCTTCGCGACGTTGAAGGCGAAGGCGTTTACCGAGCCGAACATGTCGACCTGCACCGAGTGGTCGATGACCAGGTCGACCGGCACGATCGGGTTGATACGCTTCGGATCGCCGCCGAGGCGCATGAACGCCGGGCGCATCGCCGCCAGGTCGGCGACGCACGGGATGCCGGTGAAGTCCTGCAGCAGGACACGAGCCGGGACGAAGGGTATCTCCCGTGCCTCCGGCTGCGTCGCGTTCCAGCGCGCCAGCGCGACGACGTCTTCCTCGCGGACGAGATAGCCGTCGCAGTTGCGCAGCAGGTTCTCGAGGAGCACTTTCATCGCGTATGGCAGACGGCTCACGTCGGCGATGCCGGCTTGGGCCAGGCGCTCAAGACGGTACACCTGCACGGGGCCGGCACTCGTCTGGAGTGTCGCCAGCGCACCAAACGGATCGCGCTGCACAGCCATCCCTCAACCCTCGTGGTCATATTCCAGCTAGATAGTGGCACGTTTGGCCCAGTCTGGCAAGAAGCACTGTCCGCCGCCGACGCCCGGCCGAAAGGCGAGCGCTAATACTGTGCGTTGCGCCATCCGCTTACTGGCCCATCGGCCGGCGACGGCTGTCACAAATCACCGGCATCATGAGTTTACATCTGAAAGGTCGCGCCGGCCGACAGGTCGGCGCTGCGGGTCCCGCTCGTCGTCGCTGTCGCCGGGTGCGGCCGGCACGCGCGGGAAGAGGCTCGACGGTGGCAGTCGGCCTGGCGTTCCTCGTGTTCCTGGGCACGTTCCTGCTCCTCTACCAATCCTACGAGGGGTGGCGGCGCGACCTCGCGCCCGCTCTGCGGGCCCGCCCCGCGGTGAGGTCGGCACAGGCGGCGGTGATCGACCTCCTCGACGCGCCAACACCCACGCCGGCGCCGACGCCCGATCCGGACCCGGAGCCGACGCCCGGGCCGCCGGAGGTGCTGGCCGTCGGCAACACCGGCGGCGACGGCGTCTACCTGCGCCGCACGCCCCGCCTCAGTGACCGCCTGCGCGCCTGGCCCGACCGCACGCCGATGGTCGTCGTCGGCGAGGACGTCGAGGCCGAGGGCCGGCTCTGGAAGCGCGTGCGCGACCCGGTCGGCAACGTCGGCTGGGTGCCGGCGCCGTACCTCGTCGCCCCGCGGCGGCATAGCGGCTAGATGGCCGGCCGGGCGAGGGGCAGCAGGGTCGCACGGGACTCTGCGCAGGCGCCCGGCCTGAGGCGACTGCGCGACGATTACGCCGCGCGAGGACCGCAAAGCAGCCCTATCTGCGTGACCAGGCGTTAGGCGATCTTATCGCGTCGCCGTCCCAAGAGTCCGATGCCCCAAGCGTAGCTCCTCAACCGAAACGGTGACCGAAGCGCGATGCGAGTTGACGACCTCCGTAGCACGGCACTACAATCGCCGCCGAGTAGACGCCAGGACGGTGGCAGGCAAGGTAGTAGGGACTTGCGTAAGGCGAAGCGCCGAGCCGCCGCGCTGAGCAGCGGTGTTTCTCTTTTTGCGGAGGAACCGCGATGGGCTGGGCCATCCTCGCTGTCAGCCTTACGGTCGTTGCTTGCACCCAAAGCATCCAGCCTGCGGCGGCGCCCGTCGCACGAGCGCCCGCTAGTGCCATAGCGTCAACCGACGCTGCGCAATACGTCGGAAAGCGCGCAACCGTCTGCGGCCCAGTGGTTGATTCGCGCTATGCCAGTAACGCACGAGGAAAGCCAACCTTCCTCAATTTCGACCTTGCATACCCGAATCACACGTTCACCGTCGTCATTTGGGACGGTGACCGGAGCGAGTTCCGCGCGAATCTCGAAAAGCACTACCGGAGCAAGAAGGTCTGTGCCACGGGCCTCATCGAAACGTTCCGTGGCAAGCCGCAGATCATCGCGAGAGACGCCAGTGATCTTCAGGTCATTGAGTAGCCGTGAGTAGCCGTGAGTAGCCGTGGCGTCGTCATAGCGGTGGCGCTGGTCTCGGTTGGAGCGGCCTACGTTATCAGGCGCAGTGGCAGCGCGACGGCACGTGCGGTATCCCCGCCGTTCGACGAAGCGGTAGTGATGCGAGTCATAGCATGGTGACACCGACGAAATCGACGATGGGGGGCATGTGCGCTATCTCGGCATCGATGCGCCCGAGACGGTTCACCCTGAGAAGCCGACCGAGTGCTATAGCGCAGAAGCGTTGGCACGCAACAGGGATACGGCGATTCGCCAAAACCCCTTGCCGCAAAACGAAACCGCCGCCGAGTTACCCCGGCGGCGTGGTGGACCTAACCGGACTCGAACCGGTAACCTCCTGCATGCCATGCAGGCGCGCTCCCAATTGCGCCATAGGCCCACGACCTAGCGTAGTATAGCAGCTGAGGCTAGCAGGCGCAATCACTCCCGCGCCGCCGAGCGATCCGTCGCCGTCTCCGAGGGTAAGCGCCGCGCCGTGCGCGCGTGCATCGGCCGCGCGTCGCGCGCGCACGGCGCAGGGCATCACACAGCGAGGGCAGCCATGCGACAGCTCCTGTACCTCCGCGGCGCGCGGCGCATCGTCGAGACCTGCGCCACCGTCCAGCCCGGCGAGCACGTGGTCATTGTCACCGACTACGGCAAGGGCAATATTGCCGCAGCCATCGCCCTCGCCGCTGTCGCGCGCGGCGCAGAGGTCGTCACAATCACCATGCCGCCGCGCACGCTCGACGGCGAGGAGCCCCCACTCAGCGTCGCCGCGGCGCTGCGGCACTGCGACGTCGTGTTCACGCCCGTCACGCGCTCGATCACGCACACCAACGCCGTCAAGGAGGCGCTGGCCAGTGGAGCACGGGCCATCGCGCTGACGGCCTTCGTCGAGGACCAGCTCGTCGGCGGAGGCATCGACGCCGACTTCGAGGCGCTCGCGCCGCTCTGCCGCCGCGTTGCCCAGCTCCTCTCGCGCACGGAGACGGCGCACGTGGCGACGCCGGCCGGCACGGACCTGACGATGAGCCTCACCGGCCGCCAGGGCAATGCCCATACCGGCCTGGCCCGCAGTCGCGGCAGCTTCGCCACCGTCCCCAACATCGAGGCCAGCTCCTCGCCCGTCGAGGGCAGCGCCGAAGGGACCATCGTCGTCGACGCCAGCATCCCCTACTACGACATCGGCGTGATCCGCCAGCCCATCGTGATGGACGTGCGCGGCGGCGCCGTGACCGCGATTCACGGCGGCGACCAGGCCCTGCGCATCAGCCGGCTGATGGCTGCGCAGCGCGACCCCAACGTGTACAACGTCGCCCAGCTCTCATTCGGCTTGAATCCGCACTGCCGCCTGCGCGGCGTCATGCTCGACGACGAGGGTGTCTACGGCACCTGCCACATCGGCATCGGCACGAGCACGATGCTCGGCGGCACGGTCAAGGCCAAGATGCACTACGACGTGCTCATGTGGCGGCCGACGCTGACGCTGGACGGCGACGTAGTGCTGCGCGACGGCGAGTGGCTGCTGCCAGAGGCGGCCGCCGCGCGCGCCTAGGGTGCCGGCCGCGCGCGGCGGCCCAACGCCAACTCCAGGAGGGCGACGGCGGCGATGCCCATCAGCGCGTGCACCATCACGACGACTGGCGGCGACACCTTCCAGAAGATGGTCAGGCCGACCGCCGTGGTGAGCAGCGGCCAGACGCGCGCGACGGCGCGCACCGCGCGGCGCGGCCCCGGCCCGCGCGGCACAGCGACCAGCGCCAGCAGCGCCACGACCAGGCCCAGAATGAGATGCGCAGTCGTGATGGGCTCGGCACGCGCCAGCCACCCGGCGAACATCGCCAGGCCCACCACGAACGTCAGGTAGGTGCTGAGGCGCAGCGCCAGCGTCATCGGTCCCTCCCCCACGTCGCGTCGGCCACCCGAGTTAGTCATGGTCGCGGTGTCGCCGTGGGCGTGGCAGCCGCGGCCGATGCCACCGGGCTCGGCGCTGCCCCGCCCGGGGACGCCGTCGGCGTCGCTGCGGCGCCCGGGCGCGGGGTCGGCGTCGCCGCCGGGCGGTCGGGCGTCGGAGACGGGGTGGGCGACGGCGGAGCGATGCCACACCAGTCGAGGTCCTTGACGCCCGGCCCCCAGCCGTCGGCGCGCAGGCTCGCCTGGCGGATGGCGTCGGCGGTCATGCCATCCCAGCGCCAGCAGGCGAACGGCGGCGCGCCCGGCGGCGCCGTCTCAGCCAGCCGTAGGACGCGGCCGGCGACCTCCCAGCGCCAGATGCGCTCGATTGGCTGCCCATCCGCGTCGGCTCCGGCGCGGACGCGCAGCTCGTAGCGCTCGCGTCCAGGCGCCGTGTCGAGGTACCAATCGAGGAGCTGCGCCTCGACGCGCGGCTGGACCTGCGCGCCGCGGCCGAAGTCGAAGACGAACAGGTCGAGGCCGAGCTGGGCGCGCGCGGAGCGCGCATCGGGCACGCGGCGGTAGAGCTCCTGGAGCTCGGGCGAGGCCGGGCCGACCGTCGGCTGCGGCCCGGCCTCGCGGACGGCGACCAGGTACTCGGCCGGCACCCAGCCCACGTTACCGCGGGGGTCACGCACCTTGCGCCAGACACGCCCCTCGCTCTGCTGCTCGTCGAACTGCGACTCCATACGTGTGCCGTCGGGCCAGGCCATGATACGGTCGGCCAGGCGCGTCGTACGACGGATGTAGACGCCGTCACCTCCTGTGTTCCCCACCGTGTACGAGCGCACCGGCTGTGGCGTCGCCGTCGCCACCGGAGGCGGCGGCAGCGTGGCCGTCACCTCGGCGCGCGCCAGGCGCGTCTGCACCCGCGCGCGGACGGACTCGCTATCCTGCACGCAGGCCACGAGCGCCATGGCGGCCGCGACGACGAGGGCAGCGCAGAGGCGTGAACCTGGCATACCATGAGTCTAGCAAACGGCTCGCGCAGACCGCCGTGCTCCAAGGGCGACAATACGATGGCGGTTTGCGGCGTAGGAGGACGGCCATGGCTGGTCGCAGGCCCACGACAGGCGGCGCGGCGAACGGCGCGCCCAGCGGACCCGCCGGCGTTGGCGTGGCCGCGCGGCCCGACGCCTCCGCCGGCGGCCTCATCGTCGTCGGCCTCGGCCCGGGGCCGGCAGCGCATCTCACCGCCGAGGCGCGCGAGGTCCTGGCGCAGGCACGCGAGGTCTGGCTGCGCACGGCGCGCCATCCCGCGGTCGCCGCCCTGCCGTCTCATCTCACGCTGCACGGCTTCGACGACCTTCTGGCGCGTCGGCCATCGGAGCGCGCGTGCCGGCGCGTGGCACGCCAGCTCGTCGAGCAGGCGCGCTCGGGGGGCACCGCCGGCCCCGCCGTGGTCTACGCCGTGCCCGGGCACCCGCTCATCGGCGACGCGTCGGTGCGGCACGTGCTCGCCGCCGCGCGCGACGCCGGCATCGCGGTGCGCATCGTCGCCGGGCTGAGCTTCGTCGAGCCGGTGTGCACCGCGCTCGGGCTCGACCCGCTCGCGGACGGCCTCCAAATCCTAGACGCCGCGGCGCTGGCCGCCGCCTACCGCTCGCCGCCGCGGCGGCGGCCGAACCGCGACGACGCCCGTCGCTGGGCCTGGCTGCTCCAGCGCGCACGGCCGCCGTTCGACCCGACGCGCCCGCTCCTCCTGGCGCACGTCGCCGGCGCGACGCTCGCCCGGCGGTTGTGGTCGCTGCTGCTGGAGCGCTACCCCGCGACGCACCGCGTCGCCTTGGTGTGCGCGCCGGGCGATCTCGACGGCGCGCCGGTCATCGAGATGCCACTCGCCGAGCTCGCGCGCGCGCCGCTGGGCGTCGGCGTCGCGACGCTCTACGTCCCCTCTCTCGCGCCCCTCGACGCTGTGAGCGAGCTCACCGGCCAGCGCGCGGTCGTCGCGCGGCTGCGCGCGCCTGGCGGCTGCCCGTGGGAC
>JACQUS010000090.1 GCA_016210125.1 Chloroflexota bacterium
AGCTCAAGGAGCATGCGCCTCTCCTACGAGGGAACCCGCTTGCGGTGCTGGCCCCACCCCACCCGAAGCGAGACGCAAAGGGGCTTCGCCCCACTGCACCCCCGCGCAGTGCGGCCTTCGCTCATCGATCGCCGGCGTGTGGCAGGGAGACACCCGGCTTGGCCCTCGGCAGGCGGCCCGCATTTACCGCGCGGTCTCGACCGGCGCCTCGGCGGCCAGCGGCCACGGCCACTGGAGGCCCTTCTCCCCTAGGCGCTCGACCGTCAGGCCGCGGTAGGGCGCCACGGCTTCGGCCAGCTCGCGCAGGACGTCGGCCGGGCCAGCGTAGCGCCACTCGTGGCCCAGCTCCTTGGCCAGCGCGACGATAGTTTGCCAGTCGGGCCGCGCCTCGCCCGGTGGCGCGAAGCCCGGCCGCACGCGCTGCACGCGGCGCTCCAGGCTGGTGAGCGTGCCCTCGCGCTCGGCGAAGCTGGCGCCGGGCAGCACCACGTCGGCGCGCTGCGCCGCCGGCGTCAGGAAGATGTCGGCCACGACCAGAAACGGCAGCCGGTCGAGCGCCGCGCCCCAGCGCGCGTCGGCGCTCGGGTCGACGCCGGCCAGGAAGAGCGCACGCACCGTGCCGTCGGCGATGGCCGCCGGCAGGTCCTCGGCGGCCACGCCGCCAGCCGGTGGCGGCGTGCCCCAGAGCGCGGCCAGGTCGTGCCGCGCCGCCTCGTCGGCCGCGCGCTGGCCGGGCAGCAGCGTTGGGTGCAGGCCGAGGTCGAGCGCACCCTGCTCGTTGGCCCCGCGCACCAATCCACCGACCGTCGCGCCGCTCGCCGGCGAGAGGCCGAGCAGGTCGGCCAGCGCGCGGACGCCGGCGACGAACGTCGCGCCCGCGGTTCCGGCGGCCAGGTCGCGCCGGTAGAGCAGCGCGGCGCGGCCAGGCGCGGCTGCCGCCAGCGCCGCCACGGCCGCCTGCGGGACGGGCGGGCCGTCGAGCGCCGCCAGCGTTGCGACCAGGCCGGCGTCGGCCAGAGCGGCGCCCTGCTGCTCGGCCAGCGCCTTCAGCAGCGCCAGGAAGGTGCGCGCCTCGCCGCCCGGCGGGCACTGGAGCCACGCGGCGGCGTCGGCGACGAGGTCGATGCACTCGCTGGCGATGACCACGAGCTTGGCGCCGCGGCGCTTGGCCTTCTTCAGCCGCAGGTCGAGCACGGGTTGGTGGACCAGCGGGGTCACGCCGACGAGGATGACGCTCTGGGCCGTCTCTAGCGCAGCGATGCTGCCGGCCAGCGCGTCGTAGCCGAAGGGCGTGGCCGCCGGCAGC
Organism: Chloroflexota bacterium; assembly: GCA_016210125.1. GTDB lineage: Bacteria > Chloroflexota > UBA6077 > FW602-bin22 > JACQUS01 > JACQUS01. The sequence continues at coordinate 1,307 of JACQUS010000090.1, forward strand.
GGCTGGCGTGGCGCGTGGTCAACGCTGTTCGAGCCGAGGGCGACGCGGAAGAGCTTCTGGAACAGGTACAGCTCCTCGTTGGTCCACTGCACCGAGGCCAACCCGGCGGCGGCGCTTCCGGCATCGGCCAGCCCCCGCGCCGCGGCGCGCAGAGCCTCGTCCCAGGTGGCCGGCCGGAGCTGCCCGTCGCGGCGCACGAGGGGTTGCTGGAGGCGCTCCGCGCTGTTGGCGAACGCGTAGGTGAAGCGCCCGCGATCGCAGAGCCAGCCGTCGTCCACCGGCGTGTTCTCGCGCGCGGTGATGCGCTTGACGCTCCAGTCGCGCACGCCGACCCACACGTTGCAGCCGACGCTGCACATCGAGCAGACGCTCGGAACGTTAGTCAGGTCCCAGCAGCGCGCCGTAAAGCGGAACAGGCGGCTGGTCAGCGCGCCGACCGGGCAGAGCTCGATGGTATTGCCCGAGAAGGGCGAGTCGAAGGTGCGCCCGGGCATCACGGCGATCTCGCTGTACGAGCCGCGGTCGACCACCGTCAGCGACTCGTCGCCGGCGACCTCGCGCTGAAAGCGCACGCAGCGGTAGCACATGATGCAGCGCTCGCGGTCGAGCACGATGTAGTCGCTGAGCTGGATGGGCTTGCGGAAGTGGCGCTTCGGCTCGTAGAAGCGGCTGACGCCCGGGCCGTAGGCGAAGGTGATGTCTTGGAGCGGGCACTCGCCGCCCTTGTCGCACACCGGGCAGTCGAGCGGATGATTGGTCAGCAGCATCTCGACCACGCCGCGCTGCGCCGCAGTGGCCTCCGCGCTCCGCGTATAGACGACCATGCCGTCGGCCACCGGCGTGCTGCAGGCGGTCTGGAGGCGCGGCATCTTCTCGATCTGGACGAGGCACATGCGGCAGGCGCCGACCGGGGCGAGCTTCGGGTGGTAGCAGAAGACGGGGATGTCGATCTTGGCCTGTTTGGCAGCCTCCACGAGCAGCGTGCCCTTGGGCACGACGACCTCGCGGCCGTCGATGGTGAGCTTGACGGTGTTCGCGGGCGCTTCGGCCATCGGCACCGATCCTGGCGCGGCGTCTCCTCGGAAGCCTAGCACATCCGCCGCCGGCGTGCAGGCCCGCGCGGCGCAGGCCCTAGTCCGGCGGGCGCACGCGGTCGCCGGGCAGGTGGCGCCGCGGCGGGCCAGTGTACGCCAGGCCCTCGATCTGCCGGATGCGCACGCCGCTCTGGATCTCCTCGACGGTGTGGGCGATGACGCCGGGCATCATCGAGAGCGCGGCGATGGCCGCCATCTCGAGCGGGTGGAAGCCCATATCGCTCAGCACGGCCGCGAGCGCGCCGTCGACGTTCATGACCAAGGCACGGCCGGTGGCCCGATTCAGCTCCGCGAGGATGGCCTCGTAGAGCTGCGCGTGCTCGGCCCAGAAGCCGAGCACCTGGGCCAGCTCGCGTAGGCGCCGTGCCCGCGGGTCCTCGTGCCCGGCGGTCGGATGCCCGGCGCCTGGCAGACGCTCCTTGCGGGCGACCAGCTCCGCGGCCACCTCGCGTGCCGTCTGCTCACGGGTCAGGCCGGCGGCCATGCGCCGCCGCGCGTCCTGGATGAACTCGCCGGAGTGCTGCGGGGAGACCGCGTACACGCCTTGCGCCAGGATGCCGGCCGCCAGGCCGGCGTTGATGCTCGGGTTGGCCGAGACGACCACGCGCGCCGCGTAGGGCGCCGGGCCGATCGGATACTCGACGATCGAGCAGAGCGCCCCGTCGAGCATGCGTGTCTCGATCTCCGAGGGCAGGCGACCCTTGAGCGCCAGGAACAGCACCTCGGTGTAGGTGAGGTTGCCGATGAGCTCCTCGATGGGATAGCCGCGCACCAGGAACTCGCCTGCGCTGGTCACCTCGCCCACGGCGGTGCGCCAGTAAGCGCGGCCGCGCTGCTCGTCCGACACGCCTCAGCCTCCTTCGCGCCACCGCTGGTAAAGCTCCGGGCGGCGCTGCCGCAGCGTCGGCACCTCCGAGCGCGCGCGGCTCTCGCGCAGCCGGTCCAGGTCGAGGTCGGCGACGACACACTCCGTGTCGTCCGTCCCCTGCGCCAGCACACCGTCGTCGAGGCGGAACACGTCGTCGATCGGCGCCGCCACCAGCGCGCGGCCCACGCCGACGAGCGGCGCGTCGTCCGGCAGACCGAGGGTGCCGACCAGCGGCGCGAGGACGACGAAGAGCTGGCTCTCGACGGCCCGCGCGTGGCAGCAGTAGCGCACGCGGTGGAAGCCGCGCTGGCTGTAGGTCAGCGACGGGCAGAGCAGCACCTCGACGCCGCGGAGCGCCAGCGCGCGCACCACCTCCGGGAACTCCACGTCGTAGCAGATGGCGATGCCGACCCTCGCCGACCCGACGTCGGCGACCACAAGGTCCTCGCCCGCGGTGGTGGCGATGGCCAGCTCGGGCCGCGTCAGGTGCAGCTTGTCCTGGCGCGTGACGCGGCCGTCCGCGTGAAAGAGATACGCCGTGTTGCGGTGGCCGCCGGCCTGGTCGGCGCGCCAGTGGCTGCCGGCGAGCAGCCAGAGGCCCCGCGCCGCGGCCAGCTCGCGCATCGCCGCCTCGTACTCGTCGGTCAGCGCCGGAAAGACCGCCCGGAACGCCGCGCCCATCTCGCGGGCCGTCAGGCGCTCGTAGCCGGGCAGCGCCGCCAGGAGGCCGAGTGTCGCGAGCTCCGGTAGCACGACCAGGTGCGCGTCGCGCGCCGCGGCCTGATCGACCAGCGCGCCGACCTGGCGCCGCCACTCAGCAACGGAGCACGCCGGCCGCAGGGCCATCTGGGCGACCGCTACGCGCAGGATGTCGGCCACGGGCCTCCTCAAACGGTTTCACCGTCGCCGTGGCATCGTAGGGACGAAGCTTGTGAGCCTGTCCCAGAAAGGTCCGTGATGGGAGACCTCAGGTCAGTAATGCGGCTAGCACAGCACGCGAGGCGCGCGGCCCTGCCGCCTGGCCGCGCCGCAGGGGCCCTGCTGCACCCGTTGGCGCACGCTCGTCTCTGTCCAGGAGCCGCCCGCGCCCGCATCCCCTCCCGCTTAGCCGCTTCCGCTACGGCACCTGCTCCCGACAGGCAGCCTCCAACTTGCGGGACGAGCGCACCCCGGTCATAAACCCGTACAGCCACACGCTCAGCAGCACCGGGGCAGCATAGGCAGGCGCTCCCAGCGCATCGCCCTCCGGCGCGATGCCAAACGCGCGCCACGCGGCGTGGCTCAGGGCCTCGACGAAGGCGGCGACGAACCGTACCGGATGGTCGCTGGGGACGAGGTGGTCGAGCGCGGGCGGCAAAAGCCACGCCTGATCACGGGTGATTGGCGTCGTAGAAGGCGCGCGACGAGTGGGCGTACGGGCATCGGCGCTGCTCCTTGGACCACCTCGCCGTTCAGTATAAGCGGTCCCCTGACCAAGCACTCGTCTGTACTTCTGGGACAGGCTCTTGTATTCGCCCCGTCCGGGCGAACACAGCGGTCGCCCCTGCGACCGCATGTCGCCATATTCAAGGTGAAACAGTATCAGCTCTCGACGTAGCCCGGGCGGGCGGCCCCGCCCCTCCCCATGAGGATCGCCCAATGAGGATCCCCCAAAGGGGGTGAAGCTCCCTTTGGATTCCCCCTCTCGCAGGCGAGGCTCTTGGCGCGCCGAGGGGCGCAAATACCCCTCGATCTCGCCCTTCCAGGGGCGGGTGTCCCCCGATGCATCGCGACACGGAGTAGGCGTCACCGCGTGCTGAGGTCGCGCAGCGCGGCCCGGCACGCCGCGGTTTTGCCGGCAGGGATGGCCCTGGAGCGTCGCCGGACGATCGGCTAGCTGCTCGCCGCCGGCACGGCCTCGAGCTCGGGCGTGATGAGCCTCAGGTCGCGCAGCCGCTCGCCCTGCACGATGAAGCCGCGCTTCGGCGTCTCGCGGATCAGCAAGACGAGGTCGTCCTGCTGCGCGCCGATGGTCTCGCGCAGCGCCTGGGCCAGCAGGGCGTTGAGCGCCATGCCGCGCTCCTCCTCCCGGCCGCGGCCGGGGCGCAGGTCGACGGTGGCGATCACCAGGCCCTCGCCGGGCTCGCTGAACATCTCGCGGATGGCCACGTAGATGTGCTCGTTGGCCCAGGTCTTGGCGACCGCCTCGTGGACCTTGGCGCGCAGCGCAGCCTTCTGGTCGCGGGTCAGCCCCTCCGGCACGTCCATACGGATGATCGGCACGGCAACACCTCCCTCTCCCGCGCTCGTTCACCGGGCGATAGGTCTCCACGCGCGCTGGTTGCCGCCGGGGTGTGCCGGGGAGGTCTCCTACACCTCCTCTGGGCTCCCGTGCAAATGGCTTGCAGGCGCTACCTCTCCCCCTCTGCTCCTCCTCTCCGAGTCGGAGAGGGGGAAGGGAGAGAGGCCCCTGCGCCCGCGGCGCTGCGGCGCAGCCGCTTATCATTCATCGCCGGCGTCCCGGAGGGACCTGACCAACGTTCCGAAGGCGGTCGGTTCGCAGACCCAGTTTACGCGATCGGGGTGTCCCGCCGCCGCAGCGCTTTGTCCAAAAGGACCGCGAGCTGCTCGTCGTAGCGGCTCGGATCCGCGAAGTCGGCGTAGTTGCGCTCAAGCAGAAAGGGCTTGAGGTCGCGGCCCTGCCCGCGGCGAACCTCGAAGCCGGGCTGTCTCCAGTCATCGTCGAGCGATATGGAGACGATCTTGTCGCGGTCCTCGTCGATCTGCTCCTCGATCTCTTTCTTGACCGCGTCACGCATAAGTGCCTTGAGAGAGCAAAGCACGAGCATTTTCTCGTGGCTGCGTCGCTTCTCG
>JACQUS010000091.1 GCA_016210125.1 Chloroflexota bacterium
AGCCGCTCGGCCGGCACGCGCACGCGGTCGTAGATCACCTCGCCGCTGACCCAGGTCCGCGCGCCGACCTTGTTCTTGAACGGATGGATCGACACGCCGGGCGTGTCGCGGTCGACGAGAAATGCGCAGATGCCGCGGCTGCCGAGGCGCGGGTCGAGGGTGGCGAAGGTGATGAACCACGAGCAGAGCTGGAGATTGGTGATCCAGCTCTTCGCGCCGCTGATGACGTACGCGTCGCCGTCGCGCGCGCAGCGCGTCTCGAGCTTGCGCGCCACGTCGCTGCCGGAGTGCGGCTCGGTCATGGCCACGGCGCCGATGCGCTCGCCGGCGAGGAAAGGGGAGAGGAACTGGCGCTTCTGCTCCTCCCTGCCGTAGGTCCAGAGACCCTGTCCGGCCGAGCAGCTCGGCCAGCCGGCCATCAGCGCCGTGGCTGAGCAGACGCGCGCCAGCTCCTCGATGAGCGCCGCAAGTGCCACGAACTCCATAGCGGCCCCGCCGTAGGCCTCGGGATAGACGCCGCGCATCAGTCCGACCTCACCCAGGCGGCGCACCATCTCTGGCGGATAGGTCTCCTCCGCGTCCCACGTGGCGACGTGCGGGCCGGCCTCGCGCTCGACGAAGTCACGCGCGAGGCGTTTGATGGCGAGCTGCTCCTCGGTGAAGGCGAAATCCACGTCTCCCTCCCCGGCGTCGCGATGGGGCGCCAATACCGCACGGCTGGTGGCCCCGCCCCTCCCCAGGGGCATCTCCAGAGGTCGCCTCAGGCGACCTCTGGACTCCCCCTCCCGCTCTTCGCCCCCTCTCCAGCAGCGCTGGAGAGGGGGCCGGGGGTGAGGCCGATCCCCTGCGGCGCAGCCGCTTTTCCTGCATCGCTGGCGTCGCGCAGGGACATGACCGACTCCGCGTTTTCATCCTGCGATGGTCCACCCTCGGGGCGAGGCACGAGTGCGCGCCGATCCGCGCGCATCGTCGCACGGCGCGGCGCGGTGGTCAATCGCTGGGCTGTTGGCGGGTGCGGCGCAGGGCCACCGCGCGCACCATGGCGCTCAGGACCTCGTCGAGCCGGTACGGCTTGGCGACGGCGAAATCGACGCCCTGCGCCGCCAGCTCGGCGTCGGTGACCGACGGCATGGCGCTGACCACGCCGATGGCGATGGCCGACTCGCGCCGCCGGACCTCCCGCGCCAGCGTCCAGCCGTCCATCTCCGGCAGCACCAGGTCGGTGAGCAGCACGTCGAACGGCCGGCCGGCCGCCGCGGCGTGCTCCAGCGCGGCCAAAGCCGCCGCACCGCGCTGCGCCTCGACGACCTCGTAGCCAGCGCTGCTGAGCAGCCGCGCCATAAGCTGGGTGAGGTCGGCCTCGTCGTCGACGACGAGCACCAGGCCAGCGGTCTGCGCGGCCGGCGGGGGCAGCGCACGCACCTCGGCCAGCGCGCGCCGCAGGTCGCGCTGCCGAAAGGGCTTGTGCAGCACGGCGCTGACTCCGGCGGCCGCCACGCGCGCCGCGTCGACCTGCTCGCGCCAGCCGGTGGCGACGACGACCGGCAGGCCGGGCCAGCGCTGGCGCACGGCCTCGGCCACCTCGTAGCCGCTCATGCCCGGCATGCCGAGATCGGTGATCAGCAGGTCCAGCGGCTCCTGTCCGAGCGCCGCGAGGGCCGCGGCGCCGCTGGCCACGGAGCGCACGCGGTGGCCGTCCTCTTCGAGAAGCCGGACGAGGGTCTGCCGCACCTGTGGCGCGTCGTCCACGACCAGGATGCGCTGCGGCGGAAGCGGCGGCGGCTCGCCCTCGGCCGCCGGAACCCGCTGTGGCGGGGCGGCCGGCAACCGCAGCGTCGCCGTCGTGCCACGGCCCGGCGCGCTCTGCACTGTGAGGCTGCCGCCGTGGCGCTGCGCGATGGCCTGGCTCACCGCTAGGCCGAGCCCGCTGCCCTGCGGCGCCTTGGTCGTGAAGAACGGCTCGAAGATGTGCTGCTGCACCTCCCGGCTCATGCCCATGCCCGTGTCGTGCACGGCCACGCGGACCCAGCGGCCCTCGGCCCACGCGCGCAGCCGGAGCGTGCCTCCTTGGGGCATGGCATCGCAGGCGTTCAGGATCAGGTTGGTGAGCAGCTCGCGCAGCTCGGCGGCGCTGCCGGCGATGGCAAGTCCGCTCGCCAGGTCGACCTCGACGGCTATGCTCCGCCCCTCGCGGGCCGGCACGTCGTGCCACGACGGTCGGGTAAGGTCGACGGCCTCGCGCGCCAGGCTGTCGAGGTTGACCGTCGCCTGCTCGGCCGGGGCCTCGCGGCGCGCGAAGCTGTGCAGGCGACGCACGGTCACCGCGGCATCCTCGGCCGCACGCGCGATAACGCCGATCTCGTCGCGCACGCTCGACGGCAGATCGTCGCGCTGAACCAGAAGGTCGGCGCGCGCCAGCACGACGGCGAGCAAGTTGTTGAAGTCGTGCGCCACGCCGGCGGCCATCTGCCCGAGCGCCCGCAGGCGGTCGGCGTGCGCCTCGGCCGGCACGCGGGCGGCGCGCTCGGTCACGTCGCGGGCGATGCCGTGCAAAGCGACCACCTGGCCGTCCACGACCAGCGGCACGGCGCTGACCTCCAGCCGCCGCGGCGTGCCGTCCGCGGCCAAGGCGGTCACTTCGGACGGGCCGGCGGCGCGCGGCCGGCGCACGAGCCGCCGCAGCAGGCGGCTGAGCGTGCGTCGAGCGTCCGGCTCGACGAGGTCGACGAAGCGCCGGCCGAACAGCGCACCCGGCTCGTAGCCGAGGACGTCGTGGACGCGCGGGTTGACGAACGTGGTCCCGCCGTCGGGGTCCAACGCGAAGATCACGTCGGTGCTGACCTCAGTCAGCAGGCGGAAGCGTGCCTCGGACGCTGCCAACGCCCGCGCGCGTTCGGCCAGGTCGGAGAAGAGCTGCGCGTTGTGCAGGGCGATAGCCGCTTGGTCGGCGATGACGTGCAGGAATTGGGCGTCGGCCGGGCCGAAGCGGCCGCGCTGGCGACTGGCGACGTAGAGCGCCCCGATGACGCGATCGCCGACGATGAGCGGCGCGCCGACGGCCGAGATCAGGCCCTCGCGCGCGGCCAGCGTTCGGCTGCGCGTCGGCGTCCCCCGCTCACGGGGGTAGTCGGCGATCACGATCGGCTGGCGATGGTGCGCCATCCAGGTCGACAGACTCCGCGGCCCACGGCTCACGAATCCGTGCCAGTGCTCGGTCCGCGCGCCGACGATGGCGGCGTTGCGCCACACGTCGGCCTCGCCCTCGCGCAGGAGCACGTTGGCCAGGTCGCCGCCGAGGGCGCGGCGCGCCTCCTCGACGATCGTCTGAAGCACCGCGGCGCGATCGAGCGTGCGCGCGGCAGTGCGTGCCACGTGCGCCACGGCCTCCAGCTCGCCGGCCCGACGCTCGACCGCCTGCTGGGCCTCGGCGCGGACGACGGCCGCGGCCGCCCAGCTCGCGAACGCCTCCAGAAGCGCGATGGCCTCGTCGGGAAATGCTGTGGCCCGCTGCGCTATGACTGTGAGCGCTCCGACGGACTGCTCACCCACGCGCAGCGGCACAGCGACGGCGGCAATATCCGGCTGGCCGCGCAGCGGACCCAGCGCCCCGGGCCAGGCGCCGTAGTCGGCGACCGAAACGGCGCGGCTCTCCCTAAACGCCATGCCGGCGATGCCCTCTTCGGCGCGGATCTCCCGGCGCAGCCCGGCAAAGGGCTCGCCGCCGGCGCTGGCCAGCCGCAGGACGTCGCGCTCCGGGTCCCAGCGGTGCAGCAGCGTCAAGCGCCCGGCGAGCAGCGTGCTGGCCTCGGCGACGATGGCGTCGAAGATGCCTTGCAGGCCTGTGGCCACAACGCTGCTGGCGGCCAGACGCCGCAGCACCTCGCGGCTCACCGCCCACCACTGCGCCGTAGCCTCCAGCTCGGAGACGCGGGCCGCGGTCTGGCGCTGCCGCAGCAGCCGGCCCAGGCGCGCGGTCGCGACAGTGGCGTCGTCGGTCGGCGCCAGCCCCTCGTCGGCGCCGCAGGCCAGGGCGCGCGCCGCCGCGTCGGCTGCGCCGTAGACGACGACCACCGTCGCGGCCGTCGTCGGCTCGGCGCGCAGCGCGCTGACGACGGCGAGGGCCTCCGGGTGCGCCAGGTCCACCAGGGCGAGCGGCGGGCGCGTCGCCAGGGCGCGGCGCACCTCGGCGCTGCCGGCGATTGGCACCGGCTGCAACGCGAGGCCGCGCAGCGCAGCGGCCAGCGCGTCGGGCAGCGGGCCGGCACTCACCACCGCGACCGGCGGAGCGGCTGGCGGCGGCTGCGCGGGTCGTACGCCTTGCACGCGAGCGGTTTCCCCGCACACCTGCTGCGCAGGTGCGACAAGTGCTGTCGCACCTTTTTTAGCACAGCGGCGTGAGCACCATGGTGCTCACGCCACGTCTTCCTGAAGTCCTCCTGCGAAAATAGCCCTCTGGGCGGCTACCCCACCCCACCCCAATCGGGTTCCCAGAGGTCACCGAAGGCGACTTCTGGACTCCCCGCCCACTCTGCTCCCCTCGCCAGAGTCGAGTGTTCGACCTCTCCGAGTCAGAGAGGGGGCCGGGGGGTGAGGTCCCTCCCCCTCCGGCGCAGTCGCTTTTCATTCATCGCGACGGCAATAGGCAATGCATAGCGCATTGCTATCGGCTCGGCGCGCGGCCACGCACCTCAGCGCATGAACTCCGGCACCACCTGCATATAGTCATACGCTCCGACCGCCGCGGCACAGAGCAGCGCAGCGTGCACCGCGGCGTCGGCAGCGCAGCCCCAGCCGCGTACCGTGTCACCGCTGAAGTACAGTCCCTCGATGTAGGGCGACTTTACCTCCGGCTTGTCCTCGCCCACCTGGTGCGGCGCGGGCGCCACGCCGCAGAGGAAGTTCGTCACCGGGAAGACGGCCCACCTGAGGTCGTGGTCGAAGGTCGGATAGGTCGTGCGCATGAAGGCCAGGATGGCGTCACAGACGCGGTCGAGGATGGCCTTGCTGCGCGTCTCCACCTCAGTCAGTGGCACGTAGCCCTCGACGAGCTGCTCGCCGAGCGGCGCGCGCGTCGGCGCCCAGGCCGAGGTCGGCCAGTAGACGTAGAAGAGGTCGCTGTCCGTGCCGGCGTCGGCGGCGCGCAGGAGGGTGGGCACGTAGGACGCCTCGCGCGTGAGCGGCCGGCGGAGGCCAAAATTGACGCACAGCCCGCCGGCCGACCAGAAGCGCTTGACTTTCTCGACCCACGCGGCGGGAAACAGGCTCTCGGGCAGGAGACTGAACGTGTTCTGGATGGGTACGTTGCTGATGACCGCCGACGACTGAGCCTCGTAGTCGCCGGCCGGGCCGGTCGCCACCACGCCGCGCACGCGGCCGTCGCGCACGACGATCTCGCGCACCCTGTGGCCCGTGCGCACCGCGCCGCCGGCCTGGCAGACAGCCTCGGCCAGCCGCTGGAAGACCAGCCGGTAGCCCGGCTCGCCGATGGTGCCCGTGCCGCCGGCGGACATGTGGTAGCCGGCGAGGATGCACTGGCGATTGATCCTGATGTTGTCTCCGGTGGACATCTTCGCCAGGTCGGTCAGCGTCAGGTTGATGCCGCCCATAACGCGGTGGAACTCGACGGCCTTCTCCGAGTCGGTGCGCGCCTCGATCCACTCCTTGAAGGGCACGTGGTCGCAGTCCTCGGCCTGGCGCGCGCTCGTGCGGAGCATCTCGCGCACCAGGCTCTTCGACTCGCGCATATCGCGCTCGCTCATCCACGGCAGCGGCTCGCCACGGCGCACGCGGTGGAAGCGGCCATCGCGATACCAGGCCGCGGCATCGTTCGGCGCCAGGGCGACCGGCCGGCCGACGGCGTTCAGCACGTGGCCGATGCGACCCCAGGGGAAGATGCCGTGGATGCCGGCCTCGAACACGTAGCCGTCGAGCAGGCGCTCGCGGACGAAGCTCTCGGAATCGGGCAGCGTGCGGTGCAGGCGCGTGCGTGCGGCGTCGCCGAGCGGCCGCCGGTAGTCATCCCAGGTGGCCAGCTCCGCGCCGACGAACGACGTCGCGCGGCCGCCGAGCTGGCCGGCCTTCTCGAGGATGAGGACGCGCTTGCGCTCCTGCGCCGCCAGCAGGGCGGCGGTGCACATCCCGCCCATGCCCGCGCCGACGACGATGACGTCGAACTGCTCTGCGCTCATCTCCGCTCCTCATACCAAATCTTCCTGATCGTTTCCGCATTTCGCTGGCTCTGCCCCACCCCACCAAAGAGTAATTGTAGAGGGGGCTACCGCCCCCTCTGCACTCCCCGCATCCCGCCCGAAAACGGAAGTCTTCACCGAGAAACGGTATCATTGGGCGCGCCCGACGGGTCCATCCTATAACGCGCTCGGTCCGGGGAGCTAGACACGGCGCGGTTGCCGCTCGGCCACGGCCACGGCTACAATGCCGGCGGGCCGGCCGAACCACGAGGGACAGGGACGGAAGGAGAGGGACACACGATGGCGCGCGTGTATGGCGGCACACTTCTGGCGCGCACGCTCAAGGCGGCGGGCGTGCGCGTCGTCTTCGGCATCCTCGGGCAGGACATGCTCAGCGTCTACGATGCCTGCCTGGAGGAGGGCATCACGGTCATCGGCAACCGCCACGAGTCGGCCTCGGTGCACATGGCCGACGCCTACGCGCGCCTGACGGGCCAGCCCGGCGTGTGCCTCTTCACCTCGGGGCCGGGGCACGCCAACTGCGTCGGCGGGGCCACGGCCGCCTGGTGCGCCGACAGCCCGGTCGTGCTCATCAGCTCGTCCAGCGAGCTGAGCCTGCGCGAGATGCTGCCGCTCCAGGAGATCCCGCAGGTCGAGCTGCTCCAGCCGATCACCAAGTGGGCGCGCACGGTACACGGCCCGGAGCGCATTCCCGACCACGTGGCCGCCGCGCTGCGCCACGCCCTCTCCGGCCGCACCGGCCCGGTGCACCTGAGCATCCCGGGCGACGTCCTCAACCGGCGCATCGAGGACGACCCGGCCTACCAGCTCGACCCGTCCGCCTACCGCCCACAGGGCCGCGCCTTCCCGGACCCGGCGCTCGTCGCGGCGACGGTCGACCTGCTGGCCCAGGCCGAGCGGCCGGTGCTCATCGTCGGCTCTGGCGCGCTCTGGTCGCGCGCCGCGGAGCCGCTGCGCGATTTCGTCGAGACGACCGAGACGCCGGCCTTCACCTTCGAGCTGGCGCGCGGCCTGATCTCCGACGAGCACCCGCTCTGCTTCGGCAAGGCCGACCCTATGCTCAACCACGCCGCGCGGCTGTGTGCCGAGGCAGACCTGGTGCTGATCGTCGGCAAGCGCATGGACTGGCGCATGGGCTACGGTCGGCCGCCACGCTTCGCGCCGACCGCGCGCGTTGTACAGGTCGACCGCGAGCCGACCGAGGTGGGGCGCAACCGCGCGCTGGCCGTCGGCATCGCCGCCGACGAGGGCGCAACCCTCGCGGCGCTCGCTCAGGCGGCGCACGGCCGGCGCTGGCAGCGCCGTGACTGGCTCGACGCCCTGCGCGCCGCACGGCGGGCGCACGCCGCCGAGCTGGCCGAGCTAGAGCGCGACGACGGCGTGCCCATCCACCCGCATCGCGTGCACGCCGAGGTGCGCGCGCTGCTCGAGCCCAACGCCATCCTGGCCATCGACGGCGGCGACTTCTGCCACCTGGGGCGCATGGCCCTGCCGGCGCGGCGGCCGTGCGGCATCCTGCACATCTTCCCGCTGGGCGAGCTGGGCATGTCGCTGCCGTTCGCCCTGGCGGCGCGCATCGTCGAGCCGCAGACGCAGATCATCAACCTCATCGGCGACGGCGCGTTTGGCTTCTACGGTATGGAGTTCGACACCGCCGTGCGGCACGACCTGCCCATCGTCAGCGTCGTCGGCGTCGATGCTGCCTGGGGCATCGAGGCGCACCTCCAGGAGGCCATCTTCGGCCGCGACCGCCTGGTCGGCTCGCTGCTGCGCGAGACGCGCTATGACCAGGTGGTCCAGGGGCTCGGCGGCTACGGCGAGCACGTCGAGCGGCCGCAGGACCTGCGCCCGGCGCTGCAGCGCGCCCTGGCCAGCGGGCGGCCGGCCTGCGTGAACGTGCGCATCCGCGGCGTCAACAGCCCGATGACCGATCACCTCATCCGTCGCAAACGCGAGCTGAGCGCGTAGCTCGGCTTGCGCCCGCCCTGTCCGTTTCCAGTCGCGGCGGGGCGTGCCTCGCCGCGACGCTGAACCACGGACGAGCCGAGCTGTGCCGCTACGCTCGCTGGTCTGCGCTCAGAGGCGCGGCGGCAGGTAGACGTAGGGCAGCACCTCGTGCCCGCTCTGGCCCAGCTCGCGGCGGGCGAGCATCTCGAAGCTGGTGAAGTCGGCGCGGTAGACGATCTCGCACTCGGTCGAGCGCCGCAGGCGCTGGCCCTCGAGCGAGTGGTAGGCGATGATGTGCAAGACGGCGTGGGGCAGGCCCTCCTCGGCGGCCAGGTGGACGCCGCTGAAGGCGTGGCCGAGCGTGCTCCCGGCGAGCGCGTGCTGCCCGGCTGGCGCGTGCTCCAGCAGCTTGCCGACATCGTGAAGCAGCGCGCCGGCGGCGATGGCGTCGCGGTCGACCGCCACGCCGTGCACCGCGGCCACGACGTCGGCCATGGCCAGCGCCAGCCGCACCACGGCGCGGACGTGCTCCACGCCGAGGCCGGGCTTGTGCAGCCGGCTGGTGAACGGCAAGTCGTGCTCCAGGTCGTGCGCGCCGCTGGCCTCCATGGAGCGCACCCAGGTGCGCACCACTTTTTCGCGTAGGGCGTCGTCGCGCACCTCGGCCAGCTCGCGCGCGAAGGTCTGTCGGACGTGCGCGGCGTGGTTGGTCGTGGTCATCGCCCACTCCTAACGGCTCGATGGGCTGGCTGGCGCGGCTGTCGCGCGCCGCTTATCCTAGCAGCTAGGCGCATCTCCTGCCAGGGGGCATCGTGGGACGCGGACGCTTCGCCGGGCGCTACGGCGCGGCCCGCTTGGAAGAGCTGGAGCGCCAGGCGCGCGCCGCGGCGCGGCCGGCCGGCCCGCAGCCGGCGGACGGGCCGCTGCACGTCGCCACGCTGCCGGCGCGGCCGCCGGCCGGCCCGCCCTCGCAGCTCTGGCTGGCGGAGAACGCAGCGCTCATGCGCGCGCTCCTGGCGCAGCCCGCGCCGCGCTTCCGGCTCATTTATCTCGACCCGCCGTTCAACGCCGGGCGACGGCGCACCGCGCGCCTCGGCGGGCCGGACGGCGCGCGCGAGGTCCCGGCCTACAAGGACGAAGCGTCGTTCGGCGCCCACCTGGCGGCGCTGGCCGAGCGGCTGGCCCTGGCGCGCGATCTCCTCGAGCCGGATGGCACGCTGTACGTCCACCTCGACTGGCGCAGCGTGCACGAGGCCAAGGTCATCCTCGACTACCTCTTCGGCCGCGCGCGCTTCCTCAACGAGATCGTCTGGTGCTACTACGGCCCGTCGCCCATCCGCAGCGCGTTCAAGCGCAAGCACGACACGATCCTGGCGTACACGCGCTCGCGGCGCTACGTGTTCAACGCCGACGCGGTGCGTGTCCCGTACGATCCGGTCACGGTGCGCACGTTTGCCAGCAGCCCGAAGGCCGGCTTCGGCAAGGTGCCGGATTTGGCGCGCGGCAAGGTGCCCGAGGACTGGTGGTACTTTCCGGTGGTGGCGCGGCTGCACGGCGAGCGCGTCGGCTACGAGACGCAGAAGCCGGAGGCCCTGCTGGAGCGCATCGTCCGCGCCTCGTCGCACCAGGGCGACATGGTGGGCGACTTCTGCTGCGGCTCGGGGACGACGGCCGTCGTCGCGGCGCGACTGGGCCGCGGCTTTGTCGCCGCCGACAGCAGCCCGCTGGCCGTGGCCAAGACGCGACTGCGGCTCGAGCGCTTGGCGGCGCGGCCGGCGGTGGAGGTCTCTTGCTGGCCCGCCGCACCGTGCGGGATGATCGCGACGGGAATGGGCGACGAAACACTGGGGTTGACCGATGCGCCGGCGTGAACTGCCGCCGGAAGTGCGCGCGGCGTTGGCCGAACTGAAGGACGCGTTTGTCCGCCTCTATGGCGAGCGCCTACGTGGCTTGTATCTCTACGGTTCGTATGCTCGCGGCACGTTCAACGAAGGCTCGGACCTCGACGTGCTCGTAGCTATCGACGGAGATGTGCACCCGGTCGAAGAGATAGGTCGCTACAATGAGGTCGTGTCCGACATTTGCCTGCGGCACGACGTCCTGATCGCGACCTATCCGGTTCCGGAGCGGTGGCTCGGCGAAAGAAAGGACCCCCTCTTCGCCAACGTGCGCCGTGAAGGAATCCCTCTATGACCATCCCAGACGAGCTGCGGGTCATTCTCGACAAGGCA
>JACQUS010000081.1 GCA_016210125.1 Chloroflexota bacterium
GACCAGGACGCCGCTCACCAGCTCGCCTTCACGACGCCCGGGATGAGGCCGCGCAGCGCCAGCTCGCGGAAGCAGATGCGGCCAAGGCCGAACTTGCGCAGGTAGGCGCGCGGCCGGGCGCACCGCTCGCAGCGGGTGCGGAAGCGCACCCGATACTTTCCCCCCGTCGCGAGCTGCCGCCGCCACTGCGCGATCTTCGACGTCTTCGCCAATGCCCCCTGCCTCCTCAATCGCGTGATGCGTGATGCGTAACGAGTGCTGCGTGGGGGCGGCCACACTCATCCCTCATCGCGCATTCCGCATCACGCCTAAGCCGCTTGGAGCGGCATGCCCAGGTGCCGCAGCAACGCGCGGCCTTCGTCGTCGGTGCCTGCCGTGGTGACGATGCTGACCTCGAGCCCGCGCACCTTGTCGACCTTGTCGTAGTCGATCTCCGGAAAAACGAGCTGCTCGCGGAGACCCAGGCTGTAGTTGCCACGACCGTCGAACGACTTCGCCGGAACGCCGCGGAAGTCGCGCGTGCGCGGCAGCGCGATGGCGATCACTTTCTCCAGGAAGTCCCACATCCGCTGCCCGCGCAGCGTGACCATCACGCCGATCGGCATCCCCGCGCGCAGCTTGAACGCGGCGATGGACTTCTTGGCCCGCGTCACCACCGGGCGCTGGCCAGTGATGGCTGTCATGTCGCGCACCGCGGCGTCCAGCGCGCGCGCGTTTTGCACCGCCTCGCCAAGTCCGATGTTGACGACGAGCTTGTGCAGGCGTGGCACCTCCATCGGATTCTTGTACCCAAACTCGCGTCGAAGCGCGGGAACCACCTCCCGCTCGTAGCGCTCACGCAGCGTGCCCATCGCCCTTCCTCGGTCCCAAGCCTCGGCCCCACGCCTCGGTCCCAAGCCTCGATTCGATGCCTCGGTCTCAGCCCTCGGTCTCAGCCCTCGGTCTCACACGGCCTCGTTGCAGGTCTTGCAGTAGCGCTCTTTCTTCCGGCCGGCAGCCTCGCCGACGACGCGGTAGCCGACGCGCGTCGCCTGACTGCACTTCGGGCATACGAGCGCCACCTTCGACGCGTGCAGCGGCATCTCCTGCTGGATGATGCCGGCCTGCCGCAGCCCAGGCCGCGCACGCACGTGCTTCTTGGCGATGTTCACGCCGGAGACCAGCACCTTGCCCTCGCGCGGCATGGCCTTGTGCACCTTGCCACGCTTCCCGCGGTCCTTGCCGCGCAGCACCTCGACCGTGTCGTCGCGCCTGATGCGCAGCTTGGTCGCGCGCGCCGGCTCCGCCGGCCGTTGCCTTGCCATCGTCGTCACCTGCAGTCCTCGGCGCTACACCACTTCCGGCGCCAGCGAGATGATCTTCATGAACTCGCGGTCGCGCAACTCGCGGGCAACCGGGCCGAAGATACGCGTCCCGCGCGGGTTCAGCTTGTCGCTCAAAATCACGGCGGCGTTGTCGTCGAAGCGGATACGTGAGCCATCCGGCCGCCCGTACTCTTTGGCCACGCGCACGACTACGGCCTTCACTTTTTCGCCTTCCTTGACCGCGCCGCCCGGCACGGCGTCCTTCACCGTGGCGACGATGATGTCGCCAATGCCGCCGTACTTACGGTTGCTGCCGCCCCCGCCGAGTACACGGATGCACATGATCTCGCGCGCCCCGGTGTTGTCCGCGACGCGCAGCCGCGTGTAGGGCCGAATCATGCGCTCGTCTCCCCTTCCACGTCCGCGCCGCTCGCGCCCTGGGCAGCCACCTCCGTCTGGAACGCCCGCTCTGCCGCCCACAGCTCACCCGTGCCGCGGCGGAGGACCTCGACGACCCGCCAGCGCTTCTCCTTGCTCAGCGGGCGCGTCTCCTCGATGCGCACCACGTCGCCGATGCGGCACTGGTTGTGCTCGTCGTGCGCCTTATAACGGTGGCGCTTACGAACCAGCTTGCCGTACAGGCGATGGCGCTGCACCAGCTCGACCACCACCACGACGGTCTTCTGCATCTTATCGCTGACCACCTGGCCGACGCGCTGCACGCGCTGCCGCGCCGGCCGAGCCGGCGGCCGTGCCTCCGTCATACCGACTGCTCCATCTGCGCCAGCTCACGCTCGCGCTGGATCGACTTGATCCGCGCAATGTGCCGACGCACGAACGGGATGCGCCGGTGGTTGGAGAGCTGGCGCACGGCGAGCTGGAAGCGCAGCTTGAACTGCTCCTCGTAGGTCTCGTCCAGCCGCTTCTGGAGCTCCCCGTCGCTCAGCCCGCGCAGCTCCGCCATCAGCTTCTTCACGATGTCGCCACCTCGCCCGCCGGCCGCTCGACCCGCGCGACGAACTGCGTGTCGATGGGCAGCTTGTGCGCTGCGAGGCGCATCGCCTCGCGGGCCAGGTCCTCGCGCACGCCGGCGATCTCGAAGAGCACCCGCCCGGGCTTCACCACCGCGACCCAGCTCTCTGGCGCACCTTTCCCGCCGCCCATGCGCGTCTCGGCCGGCTTTTTCGTCACCGGCCGGTCCGGGAAGATGCGAATCCACACCTTGCCGCCGCGCTTGATGTAGTGCGTGATCGCCCGGCGCGCGGCCTCGATCTGCCGGCTGTCGATCCACGCGGCCTCCATGGCCTGCAGCCCGAACTCGCCGAAGACCACCGTGGTGCCGGTGTGGGCCTCGCCTTTCATCCGGCCGCGCTGGGCCTTGCGGTACTTGAGGCGCTTCGGCATCAGCATGGGCGATCACTCCCCACCCAAAGCGCTGGCCGCACCACCCTCGGTCGACGGCGCCGCCCCAGCCGCCTCGGCGCCCTCGGCGGCCTCTACTGCCGCAGGCGCCTCGACGGCGACCTCCGGCAGCGCCTCGGCAGGCGGCTCCTCGACCGGCACGGCCACCACGCGCCGCCGCCGCGGGACAGTCACGTCGCCACGGTAGACCCACACCTTCACGCCGATCTGGCCGTAGGTCGTCTCCGCCTCGGCGATGCCAAAGTCGATGTCGGCCCGCAGGGTGTGCAGCGGCACCTTGCCCTGCACCTCGCGCTCGCGGCGCGACATTTCGGACCCGCCGAGCCGGCCGGCGATGACGACTTTGACGCCCTTGGCCCCGCGCTGGATCGAGCGCTGAACCGCCTGTTTGATCGCCCTGCGAAAGGAGACGCGGCGCACGAGCTGGTCGGCGATGCTCCGCGCAACCAAATAGGCGTCCAGCTCCGGCCGCTGGACCTCGTTGATGTTCACGCGCACCCGTTTGGCGCTCAAGCGCTCGAGCTGCTGCCGCAGGTCTTCGACCTTCGCGCCCTGCTTGCCGATCACGATGCCCGGCTTCGCTGTGTGGATCGTCACCGTGATGTGGTTAGCTGAGCGCTCGATCTCCACCCGCGGCACGCCGGCATCGGCCAGGCGTCCGTGGATGTAGCGGCGGAGGGCAAGGTCCTCCTTCAGCAGCGCGCGGAAGTCGCTCTTACGCTCGGCGTACCAGCGCGCATCCCAGTTACGGATGTAGCCGAGACGGAAGCCGATCGGGTGGACTTTCTGGCCCACTAGGTCTCCTTGTCTCCGACCACGACGGTGATGTGCGCCATCGGCCGCCGGATCGCGCCGGCGCGGCCGCGGGCGCGCGCGCGGAAGCGGCGCAGCGACGGGCCTTGGTCGGCGTAGGCGGCGACGACGTACAGATCGCCGGGATCGAGCTCGTAGTTGTTCTCCGCGTTGGCCGCCGCCGACTTCAGGACCTTGGCCACCGGGTGGGCCGCACCCTTGGCCAGGAACTCCAGCAGCGCCAGCGCCTCGGGCACCGGCCGGCCGCGAATGGCCGCGACCACCAGGCCGACCTTGCGCGGCGACATGCGAATGTTACGTGCCAAAGCTCGGACTTGCATCGCGTCGTGCTCCGACGGGCTCTCCGTCCCACTGGTACTCGGGCGCTGCCCGGCCGCTACTTCTTCGCGCTCGTCGTGCGCTCCGTCCGACCGGTGTGGCCACGGAAGGTTCGCGTCGGCGCAAACTCGCCGAGCTTGTGCCCCACCATATTTTCCGTGACGTAGATGGGTATGTGCCGTCGGCCGTCGTGGACGCCGATGGTGTGCCCAACCATCTGCGGAAAGATGGTCGAGTCGCGCGACCAGGTGCGAATGAGCGCCTTCTGGCCGGTACGGTTCAAGCGCTCGACGCGCTTCAGCAGCCGCGCCTCGACGTACGGCCCCTTCTTGAGCGATCGGCTCATCTTTTCACCCTACTTCCGGCGCCGCACGATGAAGCGATTCGTGTGCTTGCGCGTGCGCGTCTTGCGGCCGAGCGCTGGCTTGCCCCACGGCGTCTTCGGCCCGGGCATGCCGATCGGCGCCTTGCCCTCGCCACCACCGTGCGGGTGGTCGCGCGGCGTCATCGCCGAGCCACGCACCGCCGGCTGCCGGCCCAGCCAGCGGTTGCGGCCGGCCTTGCCGAGCTTGACGTTCTCGTGGTCGACGTTGCCCACCTGCCCGATCGTGGCCATGCACGCCGCCGGCACGCGCCGTAGCTCACCGGAGGGCATGCGCAGCAGCGCGTGCTTGCCCTCCTTGGCCATGAGCTGCGCGCCGGTCCCCGCGCTGCGGACGATCTGCCCGCCGCGCCCCGGTTGGAGCTCGACGTTATGCACGACCGTGCCCACGGGAATCCTCGCCAGCGGCAGCGCGTTGCCCGGCTTGATCTCGGCCTCAGGCCCGGCCATCACGCGGTCGCCGACGCTCAGCCCCACCGGGTGCAGGATGTAGCGCTTCTCGCCGTCCACATAGTGCAGCAGCGCGATACGCGCCGAGCGGTTCGGGTCATACTCGACGGCCGCCACCTTGGCCGGAATCCCGGTCTTGTCGCGCTTGAAGTCGATGATGCGGTAGGTGCGCTTGTGCCCGCCGCCACGATGGCGCACGGTCACGCGGCCCTGGTTGTTGCGCCCAGAGCGCTTGCGCAGCGGCGCCAGCAGCGACTTCTCTGGCTCGGTCTTGGTGATTTCCTCGAACGAGGAGACGCTCATGCCGCGCCGCCCCGGCGACGTAGGCTTGTACGAACGAATACCCATGACTACACGCCCTCGAACAGCGTGATGCGCTCGCCCGGCTGGAGCGAGACAATGGCCTTGCGCCAGGCGGCCGTGTAGCCGCGGTCCTGCCGCACGCGGCGCGGCTTGCCCGGCACGTTGAGCACGTTCACCTTGCGCACGTGCACGGTGAAGATGCGCTCGACGGCCTGCTTGATTTCGGCCTTCGTCGCCCGCCGGTCGACCTCGAAGACGTACTTGCCCAGCTCGCCCAGGCGCGTGCTCTTCTCAGTTACCAGCGGTCGTCGGATGACCTCATAGACGTGCATGGTCGTGTCCTCGTGCCCGGCGCTCCAGCGGGCGCACACAAATGGCTATTGTACCACATCCTTCGGCCCCAGCCAGCCCTCGATGACCCGCGCCGCGGCGACCGGCAGGACCAGGTGCTCGTGGTGCAGCACGTCGAGCACGTTCACCAGCGGCGCCGGCAGCGTCTTGACCCGCGGCAGGTTGCGCGCCGAGAGCACCACGCCGCGGTCCACGCCCGGCAGGACGACGAGCGCCGAGCGCACGCCGAGCCGCTCCAGCAGCGCGGCCATCTCGCGCGTCTGCGGCTGCTCGAAGTGCAGGTCCTGGAGCAGGCGAATCTGCCCGCTCGCTGCCTTCGCCGAGAGCGCGCTCCGTATGGCCTGCCGACGCATCTTCTTCGGCATGCGCTGGCTGTAGTCGCGCGGCTTTGGCCCGTGGGCCACACCGCCGCCAGTCCAATGCGGCGCGGCGGTGCTGCCTTGGCGCGCGCGGCCGGTGCCCTTCTGGCGCCACGGCTTCCGCCCGCCCCAGTCCAGGTCACCGCGCGTCTGCGTGCTGTGCGTGCCCTGGCGACGATTGGCCAGGTGCCGGACCACGGCCTGGTGCATGAGCGGCACGCTCGGCTCGAGGCCAAAGACGGCGTCGCTCAGCTCGACTTCTTCAATGATCTCGCCTGCGAGATTGTAC
>JACQUS010000082.1 GCA_016210125.1 Chloroflexota bacterium
CTACGCTCCCTCGCCTGCTGAATCCCTCCGAAATCTGCTCTAGTCAGCCGTACCCCGAGGGCACGTCGGTCCGTCTGGGGTCCTCCTTATCACCCGCACCGGCCCGCCACGGCGCATCGACCGCTCCTCCCCGCAAAAGGTGCGCCAGCGGCGCTGGCCCCACCCGACCCCCAAGGGGTTACCGCAGAGGGGGCGAAGCCCCCTCTACACTCCCCCTGCCGCGCGAGCGGCTATTCATATTGGACGCCGGCGTCCCTCACGGACATTGCCGAGTCTCAATGTGCGGCCATAAGCGCGACAACTGGTATAAATACAAGGCAGTGCGGGAGGAGCACGTGGACCTGCTGGGCAGCGCCGTCCTGCGGGCGGCGCACCTCCTGGTGAGCGGCGACGCCGAGGTGCTGCGCGTCGCCATCCTCTCGCTCCAGGTCTCGCTGACGGCGACGGCGCTCAGCCTCGCCGTCGGGCTGCCGCTCGGCACGTGGCTCGCCCTGGCGCGCTTCCGCGGCCGACGCCTGGTGCTGGGCCTCGTCAACACGGGCATGGGCATGCCGCCGGTCGTCGCCGGCCTGGTCATCACCATCGCCCTCTGGCGCAGCGGGCCGCTCGGCGCGCTTGGGCTGCTCTATACGCCAACGGCCATCGTCGTGGCGCAGCTCGCCCTGGCCACGCCGTTGGTCACGGGCCTCACCGTCGCCGCGATGCAGCAGCTCAATCCCAAGCTGCGCCTCCAGATCCTTTCGCTCGGCGCGACTCGCTGGCAGCTCCTCTGGCTCCTCATTCGCGAGGCGCGTCTGCCGCTGCTGGCGGCGGTGATGGCTGGCTTCGGGGCCGTCATCTCCGAGGTCGGCGCGGCGATGATGGTTGGCGGCAACATCGCCGGCCAGACGCGCGTCCTGACGACCGCGATCGTCCTCGAGACCAGCAAGGGCAACTTCGACTTGGCACTGGCGCTGGGCCTGCTGCTGCTGGCGCTGATGTACGCCGTCAACCTCGGCCTGACCTGGGTCCAGCAGCGGGAGCGACCGCTGTGATGGCTCTAGAGGTAGCCGACCTGCGCGTCGAGCGGGCCGGGCGAGCTATCCTCGCCGTGCCGCGCCTGGCCGTCGAGGCCGGCGAGGTGCTGGCTGTCCTCGGGCCCAACGGCGCCGGCAAGAGCACGCTGCTGCGCTGCCTGGCCCTGCTGGAGCGGCCCACCGCCGGAGCGATCCGCTTCCTGGGCCGCGAGCTGTCGTGGCGCGACGCCGTCACCTACCGCCGCCGCACGGCCACGCTCTTCCAGGAGCCGCTGCTACTCGACACGACGGTCGAGCAGAACGTCGCCACCGGCCTGCGGCTGCGCGGCGTGGTGGACAAGGAGATCACGCGGCGCGTCGGCGTCTGGCTTGAGCGGCTGGGCATCACGCTCCTGGCCCGTCGCGCCGCACACACGCTGTCAAGCGGGGAGGCGCGGCGCGTCAGCCTGGCGCGCGCGCTCGTGCTCGACCCCGAAGTCCTGTTTCTCGACGAGCCCTTTGCCGCGCTAGACGTCCCGGCACGCGCCACGTTCGCCCGCGAGCTGGCCGCGCTGCTCGACGCGCAGCGCACGACGACGGTCCTCGTCACCCACGACCGCGCCGAGGTGCAGGCGCTAGCCGACCGCGTGGCCGTGCTGCTGGCCGGCGAGATCGTCGAGCTAGGCGCCGTCGAGCGCGTCTTCGCCGAGCCGCGCGACCCGCGCGCCGCCGCGTTCCTGCGCGCCGCGGAGCTCCCCCAGCGCCGCCGGAGCAACGCGCCGTGTGCTATGCTAAAGAGCAGGACCGGAGAGGAGCGACTGTGGCCGGAGCGCTGAACCTCGTCCAGATCATCTTGTCCATCGTGCTGATCCTGCTCATCCTGCTCCAATCGAAGGGCGCCGGCTTCTCGGGCACCTTCAGCAGCGACTCAGCTATCTTCCGCACCCGCCGCGGCTTGGAGAAAACGCTCTTCCAGCTCACCATCCTCATTGCCGCGGTGTTCCTCTTCGTGGCCATCCTCAGCGCGCTCGCCGGCCAGCCGGCCTAGCCCCCGACAGCACCCGGGCTCCGCGCGTCGGGAGTACGGGCCCCGGCGGTCCAGAGAGCGGTTGCCCACGTCTCTGCCGGACTCC
>JACQUS010000004.1 GCA_016210125.1 Chloroflexota bacterium
AGCCCGCCGCGCTGCACGAAGGAGGTCGCGCAGGACACCGACTGCTCGTGGACCTTCAGCATCTCGCCGATCATGTCGGCCGGGCCGGCGATGTAGCCCAGGCGCCAGCCGGTCATGGCATAGGCCTTGGAGAAGCCGTTCAGCGTCAGCGTGCGCTCGCGCATGCCGGGCAGCGTCGCCAGGCTCACGTGCTGCCGGCCGTCGTACATGATCTTCTCGTACATCTCGTCGGCGACGACGACCAGGTTGTGCTCCTGCGCGAAGGCGGCGACGGCTTGCAGCTCGTCGCCGTCGAGCACGCGGCCGGTCGGGTTGTTCGGCGAGTTCACGATGAGCAGCTTCGTGCGCGGCGAGGCGGCGCGCTCCAGCTTGTCCGGCGTGATGCGGAAGTTGTCGTCGACGGTCAGCGGGACGCTCACCGGCGTCGCCCCAGCCAGGCGCACGCAGGCCTCGTAGGTCACCCAGCTCGGGTCGAGGATGATTGCCTCGTCGCCGGCGTCGAGCAGGGCCATCGTGGCGCAGAACAGCGCGTGCTTGCCCGACGGCGTGACCAGGATCTCGCGCGCCGGATCGTAGCGCAGGCCGTTGTCGCGCAGCAGCTTCGCAGCCAGGGCGTCGCGCAGCTCCGGGATGCCGCGGCTGGCGACGTAGTGCGTGTCGCCGGCGCGCATGGCCTCGTAGGCGGCGTCGACGATGTGCATCGGCGTCGGGAAGTCCGGGTCGCCGCCGGCGAACTCGACGACGTCGATGCCGGCGCGCTGCATCTCGCGCATGCGGTTCGAGACGGCGACCGTCGCCGGACTGCCGATGGCCCGGACGCGCGCCGCGAACAGATCGGGTCGTAGCGTCACCGCACGAGTCTCCTTTCCTAGCTCTCTAGTCCGAGCACCTTGGCCGGGTTGTAGTGCAGCATCTGCTCGATCTCCGCGCCAGCGAAGTCCTCGTCGAGCATCGCACGGACGTAGGCGCGCAGGCCCTCGACCGGCGGCGGGTTGACGAGCTGCCCGAAGTCGGTGGCCATGACCGTGGAGGCGACGCCGACGGCGCGGATGGCCTCTGCCAGGCGCTTGGCGTTGAAGCCCATGGTCGTGACGATAAAGCAGCGCTCGAGCATAGCGCCTTTCTGCGCCAGCCGCGCCTGCATCTCCAGGGGCATGGCGATAATGTCGAGCTCGGGGTGCGTCACCAGCACGCGGCGTACACCGGCGGCGAGCGCCGCGTCGACCAGGGCCTCGGTCTCCGCCGGCGCCAGGTGGCCGGTGGCCAGCGTGGCGTCGCGCTCGGCAATGAGGCGCAGAATCGCGTGCACGACGGGCTTGAGCTGCCCGCCCCCGTCGCGGATGGCGATGCCACCGTCGGGGCACGAGCCGAGGGCGCGCAGCAGGGGGCTGTCGCCGGCGTGCTGCATCTTGGCGACGTGGTTGGCGGCGTGGAAGGTCGGCATCCAGATGACGCGCGCGCCGAAGTTCAGCGCCGTCTCGACGGCGATGGGATTCAGCCCGCCGACGGGGTAGTTGAGGGCCAGCCCGCCGAAGGTCTCGACGCCCGGCACGGCCTTGCGCACGTGCTGCGCGCGGTCGGCGGTGAGCGTGTGGTGCGACTTGAGGACGACGGCGCGCAGGCCGGCCTCCTCGGCCTGGCGGGCGAGCTCGAAGTCGTCGAGGCGGCGTGGCACCACGTCGGGCGAGCTGTGCACGTGCGTCTCGACGGCGCCCCTCAGGAGCTGCGCAATGTCGGCCACAGTCGCACTCCTGTGAAAATATCCCTCTGGGCGGCTACCCCACCGCAATGAGGTTCCCAGAGGTCGCCTGAGGCGACCTCTGGACTCCCCGCCCGCTCTGCTCCCCCTCTCCGAGTCAGAGAGGGGGCCGGGGGTGAGGGCTATCCCTCTGCGGCGCAGCTGCTTTTCATTCATCGCTGGCGCGCCGCAGGCACATCGCCAACGCTCGTCGAAACGCGCCGTGAGCCGCCGGCCGCGCTCGGGCGCGCCCTCGCTTGGGCGCACCGCGGATCCGGCCACGGTCGAAGACTCGACTGTGGCAAGCGGACCGATTGCGGCCGGCGGTGCGACCGGCGCCCCGGGCGGCCCCTGTGGCGCGCTACGGAGTCGGGCGCAGCGCAGGCGTCGCGCTGGCGTGCGGTCCAGGCGCTGCCGGCGCGCTCCAGTATAGCAGCTAGCGGCCGCCGGTGGGCGAGGGGCCGCGTGCCCCTCGGCCGGCCGGCGCGCTCCGCGGGCCATGCGCTATCATACGGCGAGCCAATGCCTGCGCTGCCGGAGGACTGCATGGCCGACTCGGTCGCGACGCTCTTGGTCGAGGGTCTCGCCGCCCAGGGCGTCCGCCACCTCTTCACTATCCCGGGCGTCGACACGCTGCCCATCTACGAGGCGCTGCGCGAGCACCCGACGCTACGCTGCGTCTTCGTGCAGCACGAAGGCGGAGCGTCGTTCGCCGCCGACGGCTACTACAAGGCCAGCGACGC
>JACQUS010000005.1 GCA_016210125.1 Chloroflexota bacterium
GAGCGTCGCCAGATCGTCAGCGAGATTCGCACCTGGGTCGACCGCGAGCTCGCGCCGGTCGCCAGCGAGATGGAGCAGCGCGGCGAGTACCCGTTCCAGATCGTCGAGCAGATGAAGCGCATGGGCCTCTTCGGCTGCATCCTCCCGGAGGAGTACGGCGGCACCGGCCTCGACTTCACCACCTACGCGCTGGTCATCGAGGAGATCACGCGCGGCTGGATGAGCGTCGCCGGCATCCTCAACAGCCACCTGATGATGGCCTACAACGTCCTGATCGGCGGGACCGAGGAGCAGCGGCGGCGACTGCTGCCGGCGTTCGCCAGCGGCGAGAAGCGTGGCGGCCTGGCGCTCACCGAGCCGCACGCCGGCACCGACGTGCAGGCCATCACCACCAGCGCTCGGCGGCAGGGCGACGCCTACGTCATCAACGGCACGAAGATGTTTATCACCAACGGCTACCACGGCAACGCCTTTGCCTTGCTCGCCAAGACCGACCCGACGGCCCAGCCGCCCTATCGCGGTATGAGCCTGTTCATCGTCGAGAAAGGCCCGCCGGGCTTCAGCGTCAGCAAGGTCATCAAGAAGCTCGGCTACCGCGGCGTCGACACCTGCGAGCTGATCTTCAGCGACTACGCCTGCCCGGCCGACAATCTGGTCGGCGGCATCGAGGGCCAGGGGTTCAAGCAGGTGATGAACGGCCTCGAAGTCGGGCGCATCAACGTCGCGGCGCGGGGGGTCGGCATCGCCCGCGCGGCCTTCGAGGCCGCCATCCGCTACGCGCAGCAGCGCAAGGCGTTCGGCAAGCCGATCTGCGAGCACCAGGCCATCCAGCTCATGCTCGCGGACATGGCGACGAAGCTAGAGGCGGCGCGGCTGCTCGTGCTCCAGGCGGCGCAGAAGAAGGACCGCGGCGAGCGCTGCGATCTGGAGGCCGGCATGGCCAAGCTCTTCGCCACCGAGCTGTGCGTCGACGCCAGCTTCAACAGCATGCGCATCCACGGTGGCTACGGCTACACGCTGGAGTTCCCGGTCGAGCGCTACTTCCGCGACGCGCCCCTGCTGATCATCGGCGAGGGCACCAACGAGATCCAGCGGGTCGTGATCGCCCGCCAGCTCGTTCAGCGCTACCCAGCCACGTAGCCTGGCCCTTCTCTGGGGGAGTGCAGAGGGAGCTGTGCCTCGTTTGGCGGGATTTGGGGTGTCCCCAACAAAACGGGGAGGAGTGGGGTACACCCCCATCCTACTTCAGGAAGCCCTTCAGCTTCTTGCGGTTTCGCCCGGCCGGCGTGGGACTGGGCTCGTCAGCGGCCCCCATCCTACTCCAGGAAGTCCTTCCTACTCCAGGAAGTCCTTCAGCTTCTTGCTGCGGCTGGGGTGGCGCAGCTTGCGCAGCGCCTTGGCCTCGATCTGCCGAATGCGCTCGCGCGTGACGCCGAAGACGCGCCCGACCTCCTCTAGAGTGCGCGCGCGACCGTCGTCAAGGCCGAAGCGCAGCTCGAGCGCGCGGCGCTCCCGCTCGCTCAGCGAGGCCAGCACGGCGCTGACCTGCTCCTTGAGCAACTGCCGCGAGGCGATTTCCACCGGGGGCGGCGCGGAGTGGTCCTCGATGAAATCGCCGAGGAAGCTATCCTCTTCCTCGCCGATGGGCGTCTCCAGCGAGATCGGCTGCTGCGTCACTTTCAGGATCTCGTTCACCTTCGCGGCGCCGCTGACCACGCGGTCCGCGAGCTTCGTGGGCAGGTCGTCGGGCCGCAGCAGCACGCCCGACTGGATGATAAGGTTGCGGCGCACCTCAGGCGTGCCGTCGTCGGCGTAGGCTAGGCCCTGCTGCTTGAGGACATACGTGGCGAGCCGCTGCAGCTCGCGCTCGGTGGCCTCGTCGAAAAACTCCATCAGCAGCGCCTTCTCCTCGGACTGCGGGTCGCGTCCCAGCTCTTGGAGCAGGCGCCGCGAGATGCGCACCAACCGGCTAATCGTCTCGACCATGTGCACGGGAATGCGGATGGTGCGCGATTGGTCGGCGATGGCGCGCGTGATGGCCTGGCGAATCCACCAGGTCGCGTAGGTGCTGAACTTGTAGCCGCGGCGGTAGTCGAACTTCTCGACGGCGCGGATGAGGCCGACGTTGCCCTCTTGGATCAGATCGAGCAGGGCCATGCCGCGGCCCATGTACTTCTTGGCCACGCTCACGACGAGGCGCAAGTTGGCCTCGGTCAGCCGCGCCTGGGCGCGCCGGCTGCGCTCATGGACCTCACTCAGCCGCTGGCGCAGCAGGGGCGCCTGGGGCCGCAGGTAGTCGCACAGCCTCGGCCATTCGGGGAAGAGCCCGTCGCAGCACCCGAGCACCTCGCGCGGCAGGATGCGCGTGTCGAGGGAGAAGTGCTGCAAACGCTGCTCGCCCTCCACCGCCTCCGCAAGGCTCATCGCGGCGCAGATCTGCGCGATCAACTCCGGCACGAGCTCGAAGTCGAGCTGGCGGCGGATGCGCGGGTCGTAGATGTAGCGCGAGAACGGCTGCCCGACGAGCGCGGTGCGCGCGCAAGCAACATCAAAGACGCGCAGGTTGCTCAGCATGCGCTCGTAGAAGAAGCCGACGATGGCCAAGCCGAAGTGTCCCTCGCCGCCGTTGCAACCGAAGTGCATCTCGACGCGCGCGAGCGTCTTGCCGTCCTCCAGATCACGCGCGAGCTGCTTCTCCTGGTCGGCGTTGAGCAGGAGCGTGCGGCCGATCTCCCGCAAGTAGAGGCGCACCGAGTCGCTGACGTCGTCGTGGTCGATCTCCGGCAGGCGCTCGCCCTCGTGATCGCCATGCAGGTGGTCATCGGGCCACGAACGCGTGACGGCGCCGAAGTCGGGAACCGTGTCGTCGTCAATCAGCGGTAATGACCCACGAGGGAGCTCGTCCAACACTGCCTCCAACCTCTCGCCGCGATGCCATTCCTACCACAGCATGAAGAAAAAGAAAATCCCCCGTTTAGCGCGGGGGATCGGTCATCGCTCGCGCGATGCCGGCGCTCGGCGCAGGAGAGAAGTGTGACCGGCATCGCTCGCTCACTCAGGCCGCTTCTGGCAGTTGGAGATAACGCAAAGCAGTATACCATAAGCCGCCAAGCGCGTCAACGCCAGGCCGGCCCGTCGGGACCGTCGCCGCCACCCTTCGCTCAGCCCCGCGGCAGCAGGCCCACGAGATCGGCCGCCACGCGCAGCGCCACGACCGTCAGGCCGGCCGCGAACGCGCGGCGGAGGACCACGGGGCTGAGGTGCGCGCCGAGGCGCGTGCCGAGCACTGTGCCGAGCACGCTGCCCACGAGGACGACCGCGGCCTCGAGCAGCGGAACGTGCGCGGCCGACAGCTTGCCGACCAGCGCGGCTATGCCACCGAACAGCCCGGCAAACAAGCACGTGCCCACCGCGACGTGGGTGCGCAGCGTGGTGAAGCGCACGAGCAGCGGCAGGAGAATGAAGCCGGCGCCGCCGAGGCCGACGAACCCGCCGGCGAGTCCGGTGAACACGCCGATCACCGCGATGGGCAGGATGCTCCTCGCCTTCGACGAAGGGTCCTTGTCCGTCGGCACGGCGAGCGACGCCAGGCCGACGAGGAGCAGGACCAGGTAGACGACAGTCAGCATGCGCTCGCTGGCGTAAGCCGAGAGCCAACCGCCCAGTCCACCGCCGATCACAGACGCCGCGCCTACGGTGACACCCGTGCGCACGTCGACCTGCTGGCGCCGGCCGTGGGTGATGGACGCCGACCCGCTGATGCCCACGGCGTTGACCAGCGCGATTCCGCCAGCGATCTGCATCGGCAGCCCGACCCCGAACGCCAGGGCGGCGATGAGGAACACCGCTCCGCCAGCTCCGAGCGTGCCCGCGATGGTGCCGGCGATCACGCCGGCGAGCACGAGCAGCGCCCAGCTCTCCACGTTCCCCTCACGACAGCGCGCCAGCGGAGCACGGCTCCGGATGGCGCCCGGCGGCCCATGCCTGGCGCGCAGCGCGACCGCACTGCCTGGCGGCGGCCCAAGCACGCAGCCGGGCTGGCAGGCGCCGCTCTCCACGCGCGATAGCTTATACTACATTTTCCCTGGCCCTGGCGGGTGCGGCCCTCGGTAGCCCCGGCCGACGCACCAGTCGCGCGCCAGGAGCAACGATAGGCGGCTAGGAGACGTACCGTGATCATCGATATGCGCCTGCGACCGCCCACGGGCGGCTGGACCAAGACGGTCAACTTCGACCGCAACGTGAAGTACTATCCGTCGCGCATCGGCTTCCCGCGCGCGCCCTCGGCCGAGCAGATGTCCGTGGACCTGCTGTTCGAGGAGATGGACGCCGCCGGCATCGCCGTCGGTGTGATCATGGGGCGGCAGTCGTCGGGCTGGCTCGGGCGGGTGCCGAACGACGACATCGCCACGTTCGCCGTGCAGCATCCGCAGCGCTTCGTGTGGCTCGCGGGCGTCGGGCTTCTGGACCTGGAGCGCGGGCTCGAGGAGCTGGAGCGGACGCGCCGGCTGCCGGGCTGCAAGGGCATCTCGATCGAGCCGGCCATCGAGGAGCCGCCGCTGCCGGCCGACGACCCGCGCATCCTGCCACTCTACCGGCGCTGCGAGGAGCTTGGCCTGGTCGTGTCCATCACGATGAGCGCGCTGGCCGGCGGCGATACCTCGCTCGCCGACCCCGCACCGGTGCATCGCGTAGCGCGACGCTTCCCAGACCTGCGCATCGTCCTCTCCCACGCCTGCTGGCCGTACGTCCACCAGGCCATCGGTGTGGCCTTCTGCTGCCCGAACGTCTACCTGTCACCTGACCAGTACATGAACCACCGCTACATGCCCGGCGCCAGCGAGTACGTCAACGCGGCGAACCTGTTCCTGGCCGACCGCCTGGTGTGGGGCTCGTCGTATCCCAGCCGCCCGCTCATCGAGAGCGTCGCCGCCTTCGATCACTGGACCTTCGAGCCGGGCGTCAGGGAGAAGGTACTCTACCACAATGCGGCGCGGCTCCTCGGCCTCGAGTGACGCCTGCGCGATCTCTGTACCCATCTCTGTACGGAGTGCCTCGCATGGCAGTCGACGGACTGACGGTCTATCGCTGGATGGCGCTGAGCCGCGACCTGGAGGCGGCGCTGTGCCGCGAGAATCCACGCTGGTTCCCGGCCGAGGGCGAAGAGGCGAGCATCGTCGGCGCATTCTGCGACCTGCGCGCCGACGACGCCGCGGCGCCGCACTACCGCGGGCCTTTCGTCGTCTACCTGATGCGCGGCGCGGAGCTCTGGCGCCTGGCCGGCCAGGCCCTGGGGAAGGCCGTCGGCTATAGCAAGGGGCGCTCCGTCCCGTTCAACGGGCCGGTCGAGCTAGGCCTGGTGCCGTGGGTGGCCGGCGACCTTGGGACGACCGTCGGCGTCGCCACCGGAGCGGCCCTTGCCTTCTGGTACGAGCAGTCGGACCGCGTCTGCGTCTGCAGCTTTGGCGACGGCACGGCCAACCGCGGCGACTTCCACGAGAGCCTGAACCTGGCCGCCTGCTGGAAGCTGCCCGTCGTCTACGTGTGCCAGAACAACGGCTGGTCGATCTCCGAGCCCTCCGAGCGCTACCTACCGGCCCCCATCGCCGGCCGCGCCGCGGGGTATGGCATCCCGGGCGTGGCCGTCGACGGCAATGACGTCGACGCCGTGCGCGCCGCCGTAGGCGAGGCCGTGGCCCGCGCCCGGCGGGGCGCCGGGCCGACGCTGGTCGAGGCCCGCACTTGGCGGGTGCGCGGGCACTGGGCCGGCGACGAGCAGGGCTACCGGCGGGGCCACCCGGAAGGGCCTGCACCACCCGATCCGCTGGCACTCTTCGGCGCCCGGCTCGTCGCGAAGGGCGAGGCCACCACGGACCAGCTCCGTGCCATCGCGTTGCAGGCGGCCGCCGAGGTCGCCGAGGCCGTCGAGCGCGCCCGCGCCGCCCCGGACGCCGGCCCGGCCGAGCTGGGGCTAGACGAGGTGTACGCGGGCGGCCAGCCGCCGGCGGAGCCATCGGTTGTCCCACGGGAACACTCGTCGCCCGGCCGGCGCATCAGCTACATGGACGCGGTGGTCGAGGCCATCGCTGAGGAGATGCGCGGTGACGCGCGCGTGCTTGTCATGGGGCAGGATGTCGGGCCTTTCGGCGGCCCGCTCCAGGGCGCGAAGGGGCTCTACGGCGAATTCGGGCCGCGGCGCGTCCTTGAGACGCCGATCTCCGAGTCGGCGCTGGTCGGCGCGGCCATCGGGGCGGCGCTGTTCGGCCAGCGGCCCATCGTAGAGATCAGCTTCGGCGAGTTCCTGCCGTGCGCCATGAGCCAGCTTGTTTTGCAGGCGCCGAACCTGCACTACATGACCGGCGGCGTGGCGCGGGTGCCCGTCGTCATCCGCACGCGCGTCGGAGACGGGCCGTACGGCGGCCACCCGCAGGACTACTCGGCCTGGTTCGCCCACGTGCCCGGGCTGAAGGTCGTGATGCCCGCCGAGCCGCAGGACGCCAAGGGACTCATGGCCGCGGCCATCCGCGACGACGGGCCGGTCCTGTTCATCGAGCCCATGGCGCTGGTCCACGGCGCCCGTGGCGAGGTGCCGGACGGCGAGCACGTCGCCCCCATCGGGCCGGTGCGCCTCGCCCGCGCGGGACGCGACATCACGGTCGTCGCCCTCGGCGCGATGGTCCCGCCGACGCTGCAGGCCGCGGCGACGCTAGCCGCCGAGGGCGTCGACGTCGAGGTGATCGACCTGCGCACGCTAGCGCCGTGGGACCGCGACGCCGTGCTGGCGTCGGTGCGCCGGACCGGCCGGGTAGTGATCGCGCACGAGGCATGGGCGACCGGCGGCTTCGGCGCCGAGATCGCCGCCACCGTCGCCGAGCACGCGCTCGAAACCTTGGCCGCACCGATCGCCCGCGTCGGGGCGCTGCCGGTACCCGTGCCCAGCGGCCACCTGCGCCGGCTCGCGCTTCCCAACGCCGAGCGCATCGTCGCCGCGGTCCGCGCTGTGCTCGCCGCGGCGCGCCCCGGGCGCGGCATCACTTCTTGAGCTTGGCGAGGAAGTGCTTACGCGCTTTCGCGACCTTGGGCGCCACCACGGCCTGGCAGTAGGGCTGGTATGGATTACGCGTGAAGTACTCCTGGTGGTACGCCTCGGCCGGATAGAACACCGTGTGCGGCTCTAGCTCGGTCACGATCGGCCGGTCCCAGTTTTTGGCCGCATTCAGCTCCGCAAGCACCTGTTCAGCGATGGTCCGCTGCTCCGAGCTGTGGTACAGGATGATCGAGCGATACTGGGTGCCGATGTCGGCTCCCTGGCGGTTCAGCGTCGTCGGGTCGTGGATGGTGAAGAAGACCTCCAGCAGGTCCTTGAACGAGATGACGCGCGGGTCGAAGGTGATCTGCACGACCTCGGCGTGGCCGGTCGTGCCCGAGCAGACGTCCTCATACGAAGGGTTGGCCACCGTCCCGCCGGCGTAGCCGGACACCACCTGCTCGACGCCGCGCAGCTCGGCGTACACCGCTTCCAGGCACCAGAAGCAGCCACCGCCGAGCGTCGCCATCTCCCGCTGGGTCGCCTGCCCTTCGCTCATCGCCCGATCTTTCAGCCGCTGGCTCGTCCACCGCACCGGCGAGTTGTGCCCCGCGGCATGCGGCTCGAACGACACCATGCTGCTTGCCGCTAGCTTAGGCGTCTGGCGCTGCGCTGTCAAAACAGAGGGTTCAGGAGGCGCATTGGCCATCATCGAACGCCTCGTGCCGGGCATCACCGCCGCGACGACGGGCACGGGGCACCGCGAACGCGCCACGTCGGCCACGTCGTTGGACGCAACAGCAAGCCAAAGGTCGATCTGTCGATCTATCGAGCCGCCGCGCGCCTGCCGCCTGAGCCGACCGGCCGCCTATGGCCGGCGACGGACGCCATACGCCCCACGCACAGCTCTTGCGGCAGAGCCGATCGCGCACCGATGTCCGCAGCCCAATGCGTCGCCCGGCGCGTCGGCGGGCGAGCAGCACCGCCGACGGGGTGGCTCCGCTGCCTGTACCCGCCGTCCCACGCATCGCCCGCAGCGCTCCGCCACCTGCACGCGCCAACGGCCGTTTCCGTGTCGACTGACGCGCTCGATGCCGGGACGGGATACCTCCGAGCGACCGATGCGCTCCATCGACGCTACGCCGGGCCCAGAAAGCCCAGGCTGTGCGAAAGCTCCGCCGCCGCGACACGGCCCTGCTCGATGCAGTGGGCACGATGTTCCGGCGTCAAGCGCGTGATCGGCATGGCTATGCTCAGCACCGCGACGACCTCGCCCGAGTGGTCAAGGATGGGCAACGCGGCGGCCGCAGCGCCGGGGATGGTCTCTTGCTCACTCCAGGACGCGCCGCTCGCCCGAATTGCGGCGAGGTCCGCCTCAACGGCACGGCGATCTGGGGTAGCGCCGGAGGTAAAGCGTACAGCGCCGAGCGACCGGAGCACGAGCTCGACCTCCGTTGCGGGCATGAAAGCGAGGAAGGCCTTGCCCGGTGCGCCTGGGTAGAGAGGACGAAACACGCCGATCTCCTGGGTGCGGCGCACCTCGTGCCGACTCTCGACGACCTCGATGTACACCCGTTGCAGACCCCGGCGGATCGACAGGCAGATCGTCTCGTTCGTCGCGTCGCGGAGGCGGGTCATGACAGGCAGTGCGGCGGTTCGGATGTTGAGTCGCCTAGCTACGAGCGAGCCGAGGTGAAGGAGTCGGATACCCAGGCGGAACCGACCAGTCACCGCATCCCGATCGACATATCCACGCTGCGCGAGGGCGGCGAGCTGGCGAGATGCGGTGCTCTTGTCAACATTGAGACGGCGGGCCAGCTCGGTAACGGTCGCTTCGGGATCCCTCTCGAGCGCATCGAGGACGTCGAGCACGCGGTCCAGCACCCGCTGGCCGGCCGGAGTAGCATGTTGCGCAATCTGCAACATCGTTGCACCTCGCCGTGCACAATGTAGCAAGCACTCCCGTACGGTGTCAACCCCTCACCGCGACCCCTCTGCGATGCAGTGTTGACAACCGCTCGTGGGCGCCTCTACCATGTGCTCAGCCGGCGCAACGAAGTTGCAAGTCTCGCAACTCAGCGGGTGGCCGACGTGCTGTTCTTCGCTGTGGCTTCCCGAGTCATCCTGGCGGCCGGTCTCGTGCCGGGCTTGATCAGACGCGGCGCCGTCCTCGCCGCTGTCAGGACGCTGCCCTTGTCGCTCGACGCGCCGCGCACTGTCTCTGTCGGCGCGTTCCTGAGCTTCCTCGTGCGTCTCTCTATTTTGGCCCGATGGTGGAACGACGCGAAGGCAACAGACACCGTGCTCATGCGTGCCGCGATCATCCCGGCATCTGAATCGAGGCGGCGCTCGCTCGGTCTGGGGACGTGCGTGAACACGCGGGAGAGCCAATTATCCTGATGTTCGACACTCCGGGGCACAAGCCCATACGGGCGTGACGCCCTAAGGCGATTCGAGAGGCCGCGGGGGGTAGGAGGGCTCCGGGTGTAGGTCCGGCCGCTCAACGCGGATGTCAACTCCGATGGGCACGCTCGTGGAGGTTCAAGAATGTCGCTCGCGCTCGGTGCCTCGACCTACAGCTATCTCTACGATTACACGTTAGACGACTCGTTGCAGCGCATAGCGGATCTGGGCTTCCGCTACGTCGAGCTGCTCACCATGCCACCCCACCTTTGGGCCCCCGATCCGCGCGGCCGTGCACGATCCGCCCTACGAGCAAGAATGGAGTCACTCGGCCTCGAAGCGATCGCGGTGGGGCCGATGTACTTCGACCTCAATCTTGCCAGCACCAACCCGGCGGTGCGCGCTGCCTCCGTGCACGAGGTTGTGCACAACCTACGGCTCGCCAGCGACCTCGGTGCGCGCGTCGTCACGACCATCGCTGGCCGGCGCAATGCCCTTTTCCCGGCGCCGCTCGATCTGACCTGGGAGCTGTGCCGCCAAAGCCTGCTGGAGTGCCTCGACACTGCGGCCCACGTCGGCGTCGCCATAGGCCTGGAGCCGATCATGTACTCGTTCATCAGTACCGGTGCCGACGCTCGACGGATGATCGAGGGCATCGGAAGCTCCTGGCTGCGCGGGCTCATCGACACGGCCAACGCCCATGCCACGGAAGGCGTCGAAGCCGCCGTCCAGGCCGTAGGTCCCTACCTCGCTCACGTCCAGATATCGGACACGGTCAAAGGCCAACTCCGCCACGACCCGGTCGGCGATGGTGAGATCGATTTCCGGGCGGCGATCGCGGCCCTCCAGGCCGTCGGCTATGACGGCCCTTGCATCCTTGAGCTGTGCCACGCCGCTGATCCAGATGGCGGGCTGCGCGTCTCCGTACAGCGGCTGGGCGAGATTGGGCTCGTGCAGTAATGACACACCGGCAAGGAGGATTCCGTGCGCGCCTTCGTCATGGTCGAGCCCCGCGCCAGGGGAGCCAGGCTTATCGAACGGGCGGAGCCCGCCCTCGGCCCGGACCACGTGCTGATTCGCATTGAGGCCGCTGGTATCTGCGGGACGGACTTGAAGGTCTTGGAGTGGGCACCGAACATCGCCGTCAGGGCCGGTAGCAGGCTGCCTCTGAC
Organism: Chloroflexota bacterium; assembly: GCA_016210125.1. Taxonomy (GTDB): domain Bacteria; phylum Chloroflexota; class UBA6077; order FW602-bin22; family JACQUS01; genus JACQUS01. The sequence goes on from JACQUS010000005.1 coordinate 10,603, forward strand.
CATGGGCCACGAAGGGGCCGGCGTGATCCACGCGGTCGGCTCTGCCGTGCAAGGCCTGGCCCCAGGCGACCGAGTCGCACCCGTTTCGATCCACTACTGCCGCCAGTGCCGTTTTTGCCGTGAGGGGCGCTCGTCGATCTGCGACAACCGGCCCACGCTGGGGATCGAGCGCGATGGCGTGTTTGCTGAGTACCTAGCCGTCCCAGCCGATCGTGTCTCTCGTATCGGCCAGGATGTCAGCCTGGAAGCCGCTGCGCTCCTCGACCCGATTGCCGTAGCTCTCCAGGCCTTCGAGCGGGTATCGGTGGGGGCCGACGATGTGGTCGCAATCGTCGGCGCCGGGACCATCGGCCTCATCCTCGCTCTGGTGGCGCGCGTGTACGCCCCGAAGCGCCTGCTGCTCTTTGGATTGCAGGTGGACCGCGACCGCCTTCGCCTGGCCAATTCGCTCGGAGTCGAGGCGGTCGAAGCGCAGGACCCCGCGGTTGCCCGGCGCGTCGTTGACTCCGTGACCCATGGCTACGGTGCCGACGTCGTCTTCGAGGCCGGCGGCCATCCTGTGGCTGTCCAGACAGCAATCAACCTCGGCCGCAAGGGCGCGACCGTTGGCCTCGTCGGGCTGCCTTTCGGGCCTACCGAGATTTTCACCTCGCAGCTCGTGTGGGCAGAGAAGACGCTGGTGGCCATCCGAGGCTTCAACCAAAGCTGCTGGGATCGCGCCCTGGCGTACATCGGTGAGGGTTCGCTGGACCTCACGCCACTGGTGACGCATCGGCTGCCATTGGCCGAGGCCGAGCGAGGGTTCGATCTGCTGGAGCGGCGGGAGGCTCTCAAAGTCATTCTTCGACCCTGAGAGCTGCAATGGGTGATCTTCGTGCTCAGCCGGTTCAGCACGCCGAGAGAGCGGTGAGATCTACGTCGGGCACTGTGTGCGGTCTCCGGCGTGAAGTGCCCAGGGCGGCGCAGCGAATCAGCCGCTGCTCCCCCAAGAGCTCGCGGGCGGCGACCGGCCGACGCGTCGCCGGTCCGGGAGCCCAGGGCAGGCCTGTGCCTCGTCGTGGCACGGGGCTCCTGGCCGCGTCCTGCCCTTCCTTCGCCGGCGCACAGGTCGCCCCGCAGAGCGCACACGCCCGCATCGGGGCGTACGGCACATACACCTGGGGCTTGGCAAGCCGCCGGCTGGTTTGTAGAGTGGGAGCACACTGGGCGCAACCCAATTGCATCCGCTGCAACATCCTTTTGGGAGCGCGGAGGTCCAGATGCGGAGCGCCGGCGCCCTGCGCA
>JACQUS010000006.1 GCA_016210125.1 Chloroflexota bacterium
ACGTCAACCCGGCCACCGAGATGGCCTACGTGGAGTATGACCAGGCGCAGACCGATCCGAGTCGGCTGATCGCGGCGATTGCAAGCGTCGGCTTTCGGGCCGGCGAGCCCAGCCTGCGGTGACCTCCATGCCCTTCGGGCGCTCCTCCTCTCTGTGGAGAGGCGCAGCCGGCCGGTGCTGCGCGGCGCCGGCGCCGCGCAGCGACCGCTTTCGGCGGGACGCCAGGCGGGGTCGATGCTGTAGGCGCGCCGTGGCTACCGTTGAGCAGACGCCCCTCGTGAGAGAGTCGAGGCACCACCTCCGCACGTGCATCGACGCACCTTGCGCCAGCGGCGCTCCCGAGGAGCATGCGCGCGGGATTCGTGAGCTCCTCGACCTGTTTCGTGGCGCAGCACACGCTGGGCGACGCGCAGCCCAGCCGGTCATCGAGTGCCTAGAGGGTGCAAGTGGAGGGGTAGGGTGACGACCGACGTACACACATCAAGCACGGCAACCATTTCCCTTCGGGTGCAGGGCATGACGTGTGCGTCCTGCGTGCGCCACGTCGAGGACGGTCTGCGGCGCGTGGCCGGCGTGCACCGCGCGAGCGTCAACCTGGCCACGGAGAAGGCGAGCGTGGACTATGACGCCGGGCGCGCGTCCCTCCTAGACCTCGTCGGTGCCGTGCGGGATGTGGGCTACGACGTGCCGGTGGAAAAGATCCAGCTCGCGATCGGCGGCATGACGTGCGCGTCCTGCGTGGCCCACGTCGAGAAGGCGCTCCGGCGCGTGAACGGGGTGCTCTCGGCCAGCGTCAACCTGGCGACGGAGCGAGCCGCGGTGGAGTACCTGCCGACCGTGGCCGAGCTGCCGGACCTCAAGCGGGCCGTCGACGAGGCTGGCTACCAGGTCCTGGGGGAGATGGGCGCGCAGCGCGAGGTCGATGCGCTGGAGCAGGAGCGGCGGGCGCACGCGGCCCACCTGCGCCAGCTCCGGACGAAGATCGCTGCCGGCGCGGTCGTTAGCGTCTTCGTCGTCCCGGGCAGCTACCCGCTGCTCTTTCCTTGGACACCCGAGTGGCTCCAGAGCTTCGTCGTGCTCTGGGGTCTCTCCACGCCGATCCAGCTCTGGGCCGGCGCGCAGTTCTACCGCGGGATGTGGGCGGCGCTTAAGCACAAGACCAGCGACATGAACACGCTCATCGCCATCGGCACGTCGGCAGCCTACCTCTACAGCGTGGCCCTGATCCATGTCCCCGGCTACTTCGAGGCCCAAGGCATCGCGCGCGAGGTCTACTTCGACACCTCGACGGTGATCATCACCTTGATCCTGCTCGGCCGCTTTCTCGAAGCGCGCGCCAAGGGGCAGACGAGCGAGGCGATCCAGAAGCTCATCGGCCTGCAGGCCAAGACGGCGCGCGTCGTGCGAGATCGCCAGGAGCTCGACATCCCCATCGACGAGGTCATGGTTGGCGACCTGGTGGTCGTTCGCCCCGGCGAGAAGGTACCCGTCGACGGGATGGTCCGCGAGGGCAGCTCGGCCGTCGACGAGTCTATGGTGACGGGCGAGTCGATGCCGGTCGACAAGAAGCCGGGCGACGAGGTGATCGGGGCCACGATCAACAAGACGGGCGTCTTCACGTTCGAGGCCACGCGGGTGGGTCGTGAGACGATGCTGGCCCAGATCATCAAGCTGGTCGAGGAGGCCCAGGGCTCGAAGGCGCCCATCCAGCGCCTCGTCGATAAGGTGACCAGCTACTTCGTCCCGGCGGTGATCGCCACCGCCACGGCCACCGGGCTCGTGTGGTACCTCTTCGGTCCACATCCGGCGCTCACGTACGCGCTCCTCAACTTCGTCGCGGTGCTCATCATCGCCTGCCCGTGCGCCCTGGGCCTGGCGACGCCGACGTCGATTATGGTCGGCACGGGCAAAGGCGCGGAGAACGGCGTGCTCATCCGCAGCGGCGAGGCGCTGGAGACGGCGCACAAGATCCAGACCATCATCTTCGACAAGACCGGCACGCTCACGAAGGGCGAGCCCACGCTCACCGACGTGTACGCGGCCGATGGCCACGCCGATGCGGACGTCCTGCGCCTGGCCGCGGCGGCCGAGCGTGGCTCGGAGCATCCCCTGGGCCAGGCCATCGTGAAAGGCGCTCAGGCGCGCGGGCTGGCGCTGCCCGATCTGGCAGATTTCAACGCCATCCCCGGCCACGGTATCGTCGCCAGCGTGGATGGTCGGCGCGTCTTGATCGGCAACCCGAAGCTGATGCGCGACCAGGCGGTCGCCGTGGGCGACTGGGAAGCGGGCGCAGCGGAGCTGTCCGCGCAGGGCAAGACGCCGATGTACGTCGCGCTGGACGGGCGCGCCGGCGGCCTGCTCGCCGTCGCCGACACGCTCAAGCCCAACTCGGTCGCGGCGGTGCGCGCGCTGCACCGCCTGGGCCTCGAGGTGGTGATGATCACCGGCGACAACCGCCGCACGGCCGAGGCCATCGCCAGGCAGGTGGGGATCGACCGCGTGCTGGCGGAGGTGCTGCCGGAGGACAAGGCCAACGAGGTGAAGAAGCTTCAGCAGGAAGGCAAGGTCGTGGCCATGGTCGGCGACGGCATCAACGACGCGCCAGCGCTGGCCCAGGCCGACGTCGGGATCGCCATCGGCACGGGCACCGACGTGGCTATGGAGGCCAGCGATATTACCCTGGTGCGCGGCGACCTGATGGGCGTGGTGACGGCCATCGCCCTCTCGAAAGCCACGCTGCGGAACATCAAGCAGAACCTGTTCTGGGCGTACGCCTACAACATCACGCTCATCCCGCTGGCCGCCGGCGTCCTCTATCCGGCTGCCGGCTGGCTGCTCAGCCCGATCCTGGCTGCCGCGGCGATGGCCGTCAGCTCGGTCTCGGTGGTAAGCAACGCGCTGCGGCTACGGCGCTTCCGCCCGCCCCAGGCGCCGAGCGCAGCGGAGGCGGCGTAATGGCCTCCGGAACGAGCGCGCAGCGTGGCGGGGACCCTGCGCCGCCCTCGGCTAACGAGACGACGCGCCGCCGCTACGTGCTCCGGCTGGGCCTCGCCGGCCTTGGTCTTGCCCTGATCCCGGCGCTCAAGATCGGCGCGGAACGCAGCGGACTCCTCTCCGGCTCGGCGGCAACGGCGGCCAATGCTCTGCTGCTGGCCCCGGCGGACTTTGCGGGCGCTGACCTACGCGAGGTGCAGCGCCTCGGCCAGCGGGAGACGCGCGATGGCGGGCAGACCGCCCAGGTGCTCCTGGCAAGCGGCGACGCTCGGGTTGAGATCTTCCAGAGCGTGGCGGTGTTCCCATCGGAGGGCGCGGCTCGTGCAGCCCTCCAGGCCATCCGCCAGGCGCGCGAGGCCGGTCAAGTCGTCCCTGGTGCGCCCTCCTTCGGCGACGAGTCGGTGGTGCTGCGGAGCACGCAGGGCACGCGGGACAGCATCTCGGCGGTGTTCCGCCAGGACCGGGCCTTGCTTCGCATCACGGTGACCGGGACGGCGGAGGTCTCAGCCGTCGAGCGCTATGCCCAAAAGGCCGAGGAGAAAGCACGGCAGCGCGAGCAGCGCTGACTTTCCGGAGGCGGTGGAAGCGGGCGCGACAGCGCGCCTATGCATATAGGGCGGGAGGGGGTAAGGAATGATCGTTGTCGACCTTGATCCGGTGCTGGTCCATCTCGGGCCGGTGGCGTTGTCGTGGTACGGACTGGCCGTGGCCGCGGGCCTTGCGGCAGGCGTCTGGCTCAGCCTGCGCGAGGTGCGGCGCAAGGGCTTGCCGACCGAGCCCGTCGGCGATCTCGTGCTATGGGTGGTCGTCGGTGGGCTGGTGGGCGCGCGCCTGCTGCACGTCATTGACCGCTGGGACCTGTACGCCGCCAACCCGCTCCAGGTCCTGGCGATCCAGAACGGCGGCCTAGCCATCCTGGGCGCGATTCTGGGTGGCACCCTCGCAGGAAGCCTCGCCGCCTGGCGGCAGGGTTTGCCGATCCTGCGACTTGCCGACGCGGCTGCGCCGGGTGTGATCTTGGGCCAGGCCATCGGCCGCTTCGGCTGTCTGGTCACCGGCGATGCCGTCGGGCAGGCAACCAACGGGAGCTGGGGTGTCGTCTACCTGAACCCTGGGGCGATGGTGCCGCAGCTCGGCGTGGCCTACCAGCCGGTCTTTCTCTACGAGCAGGCTTGGGACCTCGCCGTCTTCGCCGTCCTGTGGCTGCTGCGCTGCCGGCTCACGGTCGACGGCCAGCTCTTCGCGCTCTACCTCGGGCTCTACGCCGCCGGGAAGTTCGC
>JACQUS010000094.1 GCA_016210125.1 Chloroflexota bacterium
CCGCCCTTGCGCCGAACGCGGGTCGGGCACCGCAGCGAAGGCGTCGAGCAGACCCTGCACCATCGCTTCTGTGTCCATGCGCTCAGTGTGCCACTCTGTCAAAAGAATGGAAAGGCCCTGGAAAGTACGCCGCTCCGTAGCGAGCTACGCTCCCGCATCGAAGCCGCGCGGAAATTCACACCGCCACCTTCGCAGGACCAGCGTCGGCAGGGACTGGCCTGCCACCGGTGGCGCCTTCCTCCTCGTCCGCCCTGCCAGTCGGGGCACACGTCCCACCGAGAGGTTCCCATCACGGCTACCAGGGCGCCCGTGCGCGCCGCTATCATAGGGCGACCGACACCGACGGGAGGAGGCCTATGGCCCGCATCATCGACCTAAGCGTGCCTCTGCGCAACAACTCGTTCGATGCCTCGCCGCAGGAGATCGTCTACTATGCGCACCGCGAGCGGGCGCGCATCATCTGCAAGCAGCACGGCATCGCGCCCGACGACCTCTACCCCGACGCGACCGCCGGCGGAGCCAATGAGGTCCTGACGCTCGGCTCGCACGCCGGCACGCACGTCGACGCGCCGTATCACTACGGCGCCGAGGTCGCCGGCGCCGTGGCGAAGACGATCGACCAGGTGCCGCTCGAATGGTGCTACGGCGATGGCGTGCTGCTCGACTTCGCCGACCGCCCGGCCGGCTACGTCATCACGGCACAGGACCTCCAGCAGGCCCTGGCCAAGATCGGCTACGCGCTCAAGCCCGGCGACATCGTCATCATTCGTACCGGGGCCCACGAGCGCTTCGAGCGCCCGGACTACTTCGAGAGCCAGTGCGGCCTCGGCGCCGAGGCTCTGGAGTTCCTGCTGGACCGGGGCATCCGCACCGTAGCCACCGACGCCTACTCGCTCGACACCTCGATCCCGCACATGATCCGCGCGCTGAAGGCCGGCGAGAAGGAGCGCTACTTCCCGGTGCACTTCCAGGTCGGCCGGCGACGCGAGCACATCCACGCCGAGAAGCTCGGCAACCTCGACAAGCTGCCGCGGCCTTCCGGCTTCAAGGTGGCCATGTTTCCGGTCAAGATCGAGCGCGGTAGCGGCGCCTGGGCGCGCGTCGTGGCCATCTTCGAGGACGAGCCGTGATGAGCACCTCGACCCGCTGCCCGACGCGCAGCGTCGCGAACGTCGCCGGCCGACGCTCGCCAGCGCGCAGCTCCCGTATGCGCGTGCCGACCGTCACCGTGACCGACGCGCGGTCGACCAGCGTGTCTGCCTCGGGGGGCGCCCTCGACGAGCATCCATTCTTAGCAGCGCATGGGGATCGTCGCCCTGCGGCTCGGCCGGACGCCGGCTGGTGATGGCGCCGCGGATGTCCGGCCCAGCCGCGGCTGCCACGGCTGGCGCGCCGCAGCCGTAGAGCAGTTGAAGCAGCAAGACGAGGCGGAAGAGGCACGTAAGGGGGTGGCAGGGGTGGGGATCGAACCCACGGCCTAACGCTTATGAAGCGCCCGCTCTACCGCTGAGCTACCCTGCCCCTCGCCGCGCACGGCGGCTCGGTCCGCCCGGCGGGGAACGCGGCCCCCGCATCGGCGGGCGACTCTAGTATACGAAACGCCGCAGGCCACTGTCTAGCGCGCTGGCGCGCGGTCGGGCTCCGCGCCATCGCGGAAGGGATTGCGGACGACGAGACCGTCGTACTGCTGTCCGTCGTTGAGGTCCTCGGTCCAGAGCACGGTGGCATCTGCCTTGCGCGCCGCGACGAGGATCATCGCATCCCAAAAGGACACGCCCCAGCGTTCGGTCGCGTCGATGGCCGCCAGTAGGTCGTCAGCGATAGGGATCACCGTCTGCCAGGTCGCCATATCGGCCACGATCATCCGCGCGTCCGAGGTCGACATGGGCTGGGCGACCTTGCGGGTCAGCGCGACGAAGACCTCTTGCAGCACCTGAACGCTGACGGCGCCCTTCCCGAACTGCCACAAGCGCTCAAGCAGGTGTCGCGCTCGGTCACGTTTCACGCCGGCAGACAGATCATAGGCGTAGACGATGACGTTGGTGTCGCAGAACTCAGCGCCCATGCAACTCGTCGCGTCGCCATGTGATCCGACCTCCCGTGCCCAGCGGCCTCCCTCCCTCCAGGAGGCGTTGCTGGCGCGCGCGGGCCGAGCGGTAGTGCCGCATGGCCAAGATGTGCTCTTCGAGGATCGCGGCCACGAACCGCGACAACGACATGCCCCGGTC
>JACQUS010000096.1 GCA_016210125.1 Chloroflexota bacterium
AGGCCGACCGGCCGGTGCTCGTCGACTTCTGGGCCGACTGGTGCGCGCCGTGCCGCATGGTCGCGCCGATCGTCGAGACGATCGCCGGTGACCACGCCGACACGCTGAAGGTCGTCAAGCTGGACGTGGACACCAACCGGCAGGTCCCGGCCAAGTACGGCATCATGAGCATCCCCACGCTCATGCTGTTCAAGGACGGGCAGGCCGTCGAGCGCGTCGTCGGCTACGTGCCGAAAGAGCGGCTGCTGACGGTGCTGCGCCGGCACCTGTCGTAGGACCGTTTGTAGGTCAGCGCGCTGCGCGTCGCTCCGCGGCGCCGGCGCCCAGCCCCAAGGTGCGGCCCGTCGAAGACTCGACTCTCGCCGTAGGCGAGTCGCCTTCGGAGACTGGCGAGCGGCGAGCTGTCCGCAGGCGGCCTTGTAGCTGTCGACCATAGTCTCCACGTCCAAGTACCGTGCGACGTGGCGCTGGCAGGCGCGCGCGTCGGTCGCTGCATCCGGCAAGCCGTACCTCGGCAATCGTCTCGTCGGGCTATTGACCCGTATGCGCGTCTCGCCCGAGACGACGTTCTTCGACACGTCCCCGGGGCGCCGGCCCCGCCCGGCGGCCCGCGGCACGCACGAGCGCCATGGCCGATACCTCCGCCGGCGCGCCGTGGCGCAGCGACGCGAGACTGCGTACACTGGGCAGTACGCCGGCCTGTCGCTCGGCGCACGTGCGAGCAGCGAGGAGGGAGCAGGCTTTGAGCACGGTCGCGACGGCCACGTTCCGCTTGGGATCGCTCACGTTCACCATCGTCGACGACGGCACGCTCCTCGTGCCGGTCGGTCTGTTCTTCAAGACCTTCGCACCCCTGGAGCCGGGCGCTGACGAAGGCGCGGCGCCGGTGCGCGTCACCTGGCCGACCTCCGGCCCGCGGCGCGTGGTCGAGGTGCCCGAGGCGGCGTGGCGGCCCGAGGTGGCGCTCGAACTCGTCGACGACGGGTGGCTGCCGGGGAGCATGAACTGCCTCCTGGTGCGCTCGGAGGGCAAACTGATCCTGGTCGATAGCGGCATGGGCACCAAGGAGGTGACCCGACGGTCGATGAACGCCAAAGGCCAGGCCGATGCCGGCTCGCTGCTGAAGAACCTGGCGGCCATCGGCGTCCAGCCAGCCGATGTCGACATCGTCATCCTCACGCACGCCCACGCCGACCACATCGGCTGGGCCACGGTCGAGCAGGATGGCCGCTACGTGCCCACCTTCCCACGCGCGACCTACTGGATGACGCGCCGCGAGTGGGAGGTCTACGCCGCGCCGGAGCTGCTCGAGCGCTATCCGGTGCTGCGAGCGAACCTCGGCCCGCTGCTGGAGACCGGCCAGGTGGCCATGGCCGACGGCGAGACGGCCGTGACGTCCGAGGTGGCCATCTGGCCCTCGCCCGGGCACACCGCCGGGCACGCCTGCGTGATGCTCCGCTCGCAAGGCCAGTACGCCATGCACGTGGGCGACGCTGTGCACCACCCGGTGGAGTTCAAGTATCTCGACTGGCTACTGGCGATCGACTACGACGGCCCGCAGACCATCGCCTCACGTCGCCGCCTGATCGACTGGGCACTGGCCCACGATGCGCTGCTCATCGCCGCCCACACGCACTTCCCGGGCACCGGGCGGCTGCGGCCGCTGAATGGCGGAGCGCTGTGGGAGGTGGCCGAGCGCGGCGAGCCCGGCCGCGCGCCCTAGGCCCTACGGGCGGGTGATGGACGGCTGGATGCGCATCGCAGTCCTGGCGCTCGGCGCCGCGGCTGGCGCGCTCCTGGCCTGGCTGCTCTTGCGCACTGCCAGCGGCCGGCGGCGCGTGGCCATGCTGGCGCTCGTGCTCGTCGTGGCCCTCGGCGCCGGGCTGGGCGCGCTGCTCTCGCTGACCTTCGGGCCGGAGGGCGGATCGGGCTCGACCTTCGCCACGCCTGTGCCCGACGCCGGGGGCCGAGTCGCCGCGGCCCGAGTCGCCGCGGCCACGCCCACCCGCGCGGCTGCGGCAACGACGCCCGGGCTTCCGACGCCACCAGCGGCCGGGGCCACGCCCGCGCCGGCCAAGCCGCCGGCCGCCCAGCCGACGGGCACGCCGGCCACGCCGTCGCCCGCGGCCAGCCCGGCGCCGCTGCGCTTCACGGTGGCCGTCGCCGCCAGCGGGCTGGAGGTGCCTTGGGGGCTCGTCTTCGCTCCCGATGGCCGAGCCTTCGTCAGCGAGCGACCGGGCCGTATCCGCGTGCTCGCAGGCGGGCAGCTCCAGCCGGCACCCTGGGCCGTGCTGCCGGTCGCCCACGTCGGCGAGGGCGGGCTGCTCGGTCTGGCGCTGCATCCGCAGTTCCCAGCCGAGCCGTACCTCTACGCCTACTACACCTATCGCGCTCCCGACGGCCGGCTGCTCAACCGCGTCGTCCGGCTGCGCGCGGAGGGCAGCCGGGGCGGCGCCGCGCAGACGCTGCTCGACGACATTCCCGGCGCGGCCATCCACGACGGCGGCGGGCTGGCCTTCGGGCCGGATGGCAAGCTGTACGTCGGCACCGGCGACGCGGCCCAGCGCAGCGTGGCCCCGCGCCCCGACTCCGTGGCCGGTAAGGTGCTGCGCATCAATGCCGACGGCTCCGTGCCGGCCGACAACCCCTTTGTCGGCTCGCCGGTCTACTCGCTCGGCCACCGCAACGTGCAGGGCTTCGCCTGGGACGCGCAAGGGCGGCTCTATGCCACGGAGCACGGGCCGAGCGGCGAGGACGGCCGCTGCTGCCGCGACGAGGTCAACCTGATCGTGCCCGGCGGCAACTACGGCTGGCCGACGCACGCCGGCATCGCGCGCGATCCGCGCTTCCGCGACCCGGTCGTCGAGAGCGGCATGGACACCTGGGCGCCGAGTGGCGCGGCCTTCTGGCGCGGCAGCCTGTTCGTCGCCGCGCTCCGCGGCGTGCACCTGCGGCGCCTGGCCTTCGGCCCCGACGGCCAGACAGTGGTGGCCAACGAGGCGCTGCTGCTCGACCGCTACGGCCGGCTGCGCGCCGTGGCCGCCGGGCCGGACGGCGCGCTGTGGGTCGGGACGAGCAATCGCGACGGCCGCGGCCGCCCAGCGCCAGACGACGACCGCCTGCTGCGGCTAGTGCCCGGGTCGTGAGTCGCCAGCGCGCTCGATGACCGGGCAGATGTCCCCCGGCAGCGCGGCCGCCTCCTCCGACCCGTCGCGCAGGCGCGTGAGGTCATCGCGGAGGGCCAGCAGCTCGGCGATCTGGCGGTCGAGCTGGGCGATCTTGCGCTCGATGGCCGCGCAGACCTCCTGGCAAGGACGCTCACCCTGGTCGTAGAGCGCCAGGATGTCAGCGATCGCGTCGAGCGACAGGCCGACCCGCTTGGCCTTGCGGATGAACGCCAGCCGCGCCACCTCGCGCTCGCCGTAGACGCGGTAGCCGGCGGGTGTGCGCCCGGCCGGCCGCAGCAGCCCGACGAGGTCGTAGTAGCGCACCGTCTTGGCCGGCACGCCGACGCGCCGTCCCAGCTCGCCGATGGTCAGCCCGCGCTGCACGGCCACCTCCCGCGCCCTACCGCTGCCCGCCGGGCCAGGTGAGGAAGGGCATGTTGACGACCGCGCCCGGCCGCTCTAGTGTGATCTCGCCTCTGGCCTCGGCAGCGCGCACCTCGGCGACGGACCGCAGCTCCCGCGCCGCGCGCTCGTCCTTCCAGGTTACCAGGTGCACGGCGCGCAGCGGGCTGTAGCCGGGGTCGCCGGGCGCGCGGTCGAACACGTCCGGCTGGAAGCCGAAAGGCCCGTCGCCCTTGACCCCGTTGGTGAACACGTACACGCTCGCTAGCATCGACGCCGGCGCCTCGGCGAGCGACGGCACGACCAGCACGGGCGAGCGCATCATGTCTGTCAGCATCTGCGCGACGTTCCGGTCGGACGCCTCGGTGTGGATGAACCTGATCTCCTGTCCCTCAGTATAGCCCTTGACCGGCGGCACGACCGGACCGTCGGCCATACCGGCCATCTGCGCCCCGGCAGGCGCCGGCCCGGCCACGCCCGGCATGGCCGTAGTGGCCGACGAGGGCTCGGGTGGCGCCGGCGGCCTGGCGAGCAGCCCGGTGGAGACGAGCACGAACGCGGCGAAGAGGAAAGCGACGACCAGCGAAGCAAGAGCGATCGTGCGCATCGCGCTACCTCACCAGGACCCGCAGGGTGAGCAACAAGCCCCAATAGGCGATGAGAAACGAGGCCAAGAGCGTCAAGCCGAGGCCGTTCACCAGGTGCACGACCGCCGCGCGGTCGCGTAACCAGCGTGTTATCGCCTGCGGCTGGGCGCCGGCGAAGAGCGCCGCGCCCACAAGGAAGACCGGGAAGGCGCGCCCGACGCCGTAGGCCCCTAGCACGAGCGCGCCCATGAGCAGGCTGCCGGTCGCCGCAATCCAGCCGAGGATGACGTGGTAGGTGGGGAAAGGGCAGCCCACCGTGAACCCGCCGCCGACGACCGCCCCGAGCAGGAACGACCGCGGGTAGAAGCCCAGCTTGTGGACGAAGAGCGGCACGTCGGCGTGCAGCCCCGGCACGGGCAGGCGCAGCCAGCCGAACTCGACGAGCGCGTAGGCCAAGGCGAAGAGCCCCACCAGCGTGTAGACGACGGCCGGGACCGCCAGTCGCGCCTTGCCGGCCAGCGGCCCGAGGATGGCGCCGCCGGCGGCGCCGACGACGGCGCCGACTGCCACCGCGACAACGACGTTGCCGAGCGTGTACAGCGCGGCCGCACCCAGCCAGCCGGCGCGCGTCCTGGCCTCCTGCACGAGGGGGCTCACAGCGAAGAGCTGTGGCAGCCCTCAAGCCGTCACGACCATGGAGACGCCGGCCACGAAGGCCAGGGCGAGCGCGGTTGCGACCTCGGCTGGGGTGGTCGTCCCGACGACCTCGCGCTGGATAGCCATGGCGATGGGGTCGACGACCTGGTGGTTCCAGAGCACCGCCAGGGCCACGCCGATGAGGGCTGCCGCGACGAGCGTCACCAGGCGATAGAAGGCCGTATCGCGGTCGCCGGCTTCCTGCACATTCGGGACGGCGCCGTGCTCCGCGGCGCGCTGGACGGTCTGGGCCATCGCTCCCTCCCGGCGCCGGCAACGCAGCGAAGCGGCCGGCGAGCTTGACCTCGAGTGGATCCTACACCTTCCAGTGGGCAGGAAGGTCAAGCTGTGGCCGCGCCGCGGCCGTACGGGCCGCTCTCTGCACCGCGTCGGCCTGGGCGTGAGGGCCGCAGAGCCTGGCTCACACCACGTCTGGGTGAACGCCTGCGTTTTCGAGCCGCGCAGGGGGAGTGGAGAGGGGCTTCGCCCCTCTGCGTCCCACACCGGGAGGGGAGGGGTGGGGCGACCCGCCGGGGCCGGGGCGGGCGGGACGCCCGCGCTTCCGGCTAGACGATTCCTGAGGGCTTCTACGCCGCGCGCTCGACGGCGTGGCCGGCGGCCTGCCAGCGCGCGATGCCGCCCACCAGGTTGCGCACGTCCTTGAAGCCCTTGGCCTGGAGCAGGCCGGCGGCGATCGACGAGCGTGCGCCGCTGCGGCAGTAGACCACCACCGGCCGGTCGCGCGGGATCTCGTCCAGCCGGTCGACAAGGTAGCCGAGCGCGATATGCCGCGCGGCGGGCATGCGCGCCTCGAGCCACTCGCTCTCGCCGCGCACGTCGATCAGCGCGACGCGCTCGGTGCGGGCCAGCGCGGCGAGGTCCTCGGGGGTGATCTGCGGGATGATTTCCAGCTCGCGTCCGGCCACCGTCCACGCGGCCAGGGCGTCGCCGCCGGCATAGCCGGCGACCTGGTCGAGGCCGATCTTCGCCAGCTCGCGCACGGCCTGATCGACGACGCGCGGCGCGTCGTCGGCGGCGAGCAGGAAGAACGGCGCGTCGTACGAGATCAGCCAGCCGGCCCAGGTGGCGAAGGAGTAGTCCAGCGGAATGCTGAGCGTGCCGGGCACGTGCCCGGCGGCAAAGGCCGCGAAGGGCCGCGTGTCGATCACCGTGGCCCCCTGGGCGAGCCGCACCAGGAGCTGGCCGCCCGGCCGCCGCGGCGGCCGGCGGAAGCCGCCCATGATGGGCGGGCCCTCCTTGTTGATGCGCTTCATCTGGGCGAAGTACTTGGGCGGCTCGGGCTGCCCGGCGAGCACGGCGCTGACGAAGGCGTCCTCGTCGTCGTAGGCGAAGGCCCAGTTGGCTAGGCGCTCGTAGCCGAGCGAGGTCTGCGGCACTGCGCCGATGCCCTTGCCGCACGCCGAGCCGGCGCCGTGGCCGGGCCAGATCTGGAGGTAGTCGGGCAAAGCCTTGAAGCGCTGGAGCGAGCGGAAGAGCGTGCGCGCGCCGCTCGCGGCGCTGCCGACGACCTTGGCCGCCTTCTCCAGCAGGTCCGGCCGGCCGACGTCGCCGACGAAGACGAAGTCGCCGGTGAAGATGCCCATGGGACGGTGGGAGGCCCGCGTGTCGGTCAGCATGAAGCAGAGGTGCTCAGGCGTGTGGCCGGGCGTGTGCAGCACCTCTATCTTGGCGTTGCCTACCCAGAAGCTGTCGCCGTCGCGCACGAGGACGGCCCCGGCCTCCGCGGCGAAGGCGTACTTCCAGCTCGCGTCGCCCTCGTCGGAGAGGTAGAGCTTGGCGCCGGTGCGCGCCGCCAGCTCGCGGCTGCCCGAGGCGAAGTCGGCGTGGATGTGCGTCTCGGTGACGGCGCTGATGCGCAGGCCCTCCGCCTCCGCGGCGGCGATGTACTGCTCGACATCGCGATTGGGGTCGATGACCACCGCCTCGCCGGTCGCCTGGCAGCCGACCAGGTAGCTCGTCTGGGCGAGGCTGTCGTCGTAGAG
>JACQUS010000092.1 GCA_016210125.1 Chloroflexota bacterium
CGGTAGGGGTGCGTCGCGGGGGCGGGCGGGCCGCCGCACCAGGGCGCAGCCCTTCGCCGCGCACAGCATAAGCGCAGGCACGTCCACTGCGCGCCGCACTGCACTGGCAGCGCGGGCGTTCCGCCGGCCTCCGCCCGATACGGGCAAGATGCCCGCGCTCCCGGCGCGGTCGACCGCTCTTTGCCCCAAGCCGCGGCTCGCCTCGCGGAACGCGGCCCGCCACCACACGTTAACACAAGCGTAGCGGTCCTCTCAGTCGACCGCCTCACCGCCGCACGAGCCGCGGCCGTGGCGCACCGGAGGGCACGGAATGGCCGGACGTAGCGGGCTCCTCGTCAGCGCTTTGCTCATCGCGCTCGTGGCCGGCGGCGCCGACCTGAGCGCCCAGAGCATGGAGACACGGATCGAGACACGGCAGGTCGAGTTCGTCAACCAGCTCGCCCTGGCTGGCGACGTGCGCGCCGTCGCCGCGACGCGGACGCACGCTTACGTCGCGAGCTCGCGTGGCCTCCACGTCGTCGGCATCTCCGATCCGCCGGTCGCGCGCGAGATCACCTATGCCAACATCGCCAACGGCGCCTGGGACGTCGCCCTGTCCGGGGGCTACGCCTACGTCGCCGCCGGCCTTGGCGGGCTGCGGGTGTTTGATCTCACGAGCGCCGCCGCGCCATGGCTCGTCACGACGATCACCGGCACGGTCAACGCGGTGGCCGTCTCGGGCGCCTACGCGTTCGCCACCGGCGAGCGCACCCTGCGCGTCTTCGACCTCCGCTCGCCCGGAGCGCCCGCCGAGCTCGGCGCGTACGCGATCAGCTCCTTCGGCCTTCCCGCGACGCCGCTGGCCGTCCGCGCTAGCGGCGGCATCGCCTATGTGACCAGCTCGGCGTCCGCGCCCTTTGCCCACCACAGCTTGCACGCGCTCGATGTCAGCGACCCAAGCCGGCCGCGCGAGGTCGGTGTGCTGCGGCCCTCCGGTGAGGCTTGGGGCCTAGACGTGGCTGGCGGCTACGTCTACCTGGCCGCCGGGTCGGCCGGCGTGCGCGTCATCGACGTGACCGATCCGAGCCGCCCGCGCGAAGTCGGCGCGCTCGCGCTGCCCGGTCGGGCCAATGGGGTGGCCGCCGCCGGCCGCTACGCCTTCGTCGCCGCCGGAGCGTTCGGCCTGCGCGTCGTCGACGCCGGCGATCCCGCCCGGCCGACCGAGGTGGCCTTCTACGACACGCCGGGTAACGCGCAGCAGGTCGCCGTCGCCGGCAGCCTCGCCCTCTCGGCCAACGGCGCCGGCGGGCTGACGGTGGTGCGCTTCCCGGCGAGCCGCTGGCGCGTCGCGCTGCCGGCCCTCGACAGCAGCTCTGGCTTCCAGGTGATGGGCCTCGGCGGCGGCGAGACAGCCCTGACGATCACGTACTACAACCGCGACGGCGCTGTGGCAGCGATCGACAGCGACGCCGTACGGCCCTTCCGAGCGAAGACCTACTACGGCCCGACGCTGCGCGTCTCGCGCGGCTTCGTCGGCTCGGTGGTGATCACGGCGGACCAGCCCATCGCCGCGATCGCCAACCAGCTTGCCCGCGAGCCGACGAAGCTGGAGAGCTACGTCGGCGTGGCCGACCCGCAGCCGACGCAATACCTACCCCTCGTGATGCGCTACAACGGCGGACTGACTAGCCGGGTCTCGATCCAGAACGTGGGACTTGGCGCGACGAGCGACACGCGCGTGGAGGTCTACCGCGCCGGCCAACTCGTCGCCACCCGGGGGCTGCCCGTGATCAGCCCCGGCGCGACCTACGTGCTCGACTTCGCGGCCGTGCCCGAGCTGGGCGACGGCTTTAGCGGCTCGGCCAAGATCACCTCATCGCAGCCCCTGGCCACCGTCGTCAACCAGGGCGATGGCGTTTGGCTCTTCGCGTACGCCGGGTTCGCCGGCGGCGCGCCGACGCTCTACGTACCGCTGCTTATGAATGACTACTATGGCTGGTCCACCGGCCTGCGCGTCCAGAACGTCGACGACCGCGACGCCGTGGTCGAACTGCTCATCAGCGGGCGCACGGTCGACACGGCGCTCCTCGGCCCAGGCGGCGGTAGGACCTGGTACCCGATCCCCGGGACAAGCGCTGGCTTCTTCGGCTCGGCCATCGTGCGCACCGTCGGCGAGGGCCGCATCGTGGGCATCGTCAACGAGTTCAATCCGACGGCCGGCCAGGGGATGACCTACGCCGCGTTCACGCGCGGGACGAGCCGTGCGCACGCCCCACTGGTCATGACTGACAACGCGGGATTCTCGACCGGCATCCAGGTCCAGAACGTCGGCCCGAGCGCCACGGCGGTGACACTGAAGATCGACGGCCAGCCCGTCGACGTCGCGCTCATTCTCTCCGGGCAGTCGAAGACCTGGTATCCGCTGCCGGACACCGCGCCGGGCTTCGTCGGCTCGGCGACGGTCGAAGCCGGTGCCGGCGGGCAGATCGTGGCCATCGTCAACCAGATCACCGACCCGCGGCAGGAGGGCGACACGTCGGCGGCGTACAACGCCTTCAACGAGTAGCTAGATCACACCCTCGGCCCGCAGCGCGGCGATCTCGGCTGCGCTGTAGTCGAGGCTCTGAAGAACCTCGTCCGTGTGCTCACCGAGCGTCGGCGCGACGCGATAGATCGCCGGCGGCGTGTCGGACATCTTGATCGGGCTGAAGACGGTCTTGATGCGCCCCGCGACCGGGTGCTCCACCTCGACGACCATCTCCCGCGCCAGCGTGTGGGGGTCGCTGTAGGTGTGGTCGAGCGTGTACACCGGCGCGCAGGGGATGCCCTCGGCCGTCAGCGCCTCGAGCCACGTGGCAGCGTCCTTCTGGGCGATGCGCTCCTGGAGGATGGGGATCAGCTCCTCGCGGTTGAGCACGCGCTTGTACTGGTCGTGGAAGCGCGGGTCGCTGGCCAGGTCAGGCATGTCCAGGACCTTGCAGAACCGCCGCCAAAGCGACTGGCTGGCAGCGCCGACGATCACGTACATGTCCTTGGCCTTGAAGGCCTGGTAAGGCACGCTGAGTGGATGGCCGGAGCCCTGCGGGCCGGGGATCTCGCCCGTGCCGAGGTACTTGGCCCCGTGCCAGACCGACCACGACACGCCGGTCTCGAAGAGCGAGCAGTCGACGTGCTGGCCGCCGCCGGTGAAGTGCCGCGCGTGCAGCGCGCCGAGGATGCCGATGGCGGCGTACATGCCCGTGCCGAGGTCGGTGACTGGATAGCCGGCCTTGCACGGCTCGCCGCCCGGCTCGCCCGTCACGCTCATCAGCCCGCTCATCGCCTGGGCGATCAGGTCGAGCCCGGCGCGCTCGCGGTACGGGCCGCTGTGGCCGAAGCCGGAGACCGAGCAGTAGATCAGCCGCGGGTTGACGCGCCGGAGCTGCTCGTAGCCGAGGCCCAGGTCGTCCATGGTGCCCGGCCGGTAGTTCTCGATCAGCACGTCGCCGCGCCTGGCCAGCCGCCGGACGATCTCCTTGCCGCGCTCGTCCTTCAGGTTGACGGTCACACTGCGCTTGTTGCGGTTGACCATCGTGAACGGCAGACTGAAGTCGTTGACGCGCGGGCCCTGGCCGCGGATGTTGTCGCCGGTCTCGCGGCGCTCGATCTTGATCACGTCGGCGCCCAGGTCGCCGAGGATCATCGACCCGAACGGCCCGGCCAGGTTCTCCGTCACATCGACGACGCGAATGCCCTCGAGTGCTCCGGCCACAGTGAATTCCTCCTGCTCCTGTGAAAATACCGCTCCGGGCGGCTGCCCCGCCCCACCCCAGGTTCGGGGGTGCCGAGGGGCTTCGCCCCTCTGCACCCCCCGCGTGCTCTCCTCCCCCTCTCCAGCGGAGCTGGAGAGGGGGCCGGGGGGTGAGGCCCCGCCGCGCAACCACTTTTCATACACCGCTGGCGTCGCGCAGCGACATGACCAACTCCCCTGAAAATAACCCTCGCCGCTCTGCCACCCCACCCCAAAGAGAGAACCCAGAGGTCGCCCAAGGCGACCTCTGCACCCTCCGCCGCCTCATCTCCCCCTCCCCCGCGCGGCTGGAGAGGTCGCCGAATGCGACTCGCCCCGGCGAGGGGACAGGGGCGAGACCGACGCTCGGCAGGCGCTATGCCAGCCGCTCGGAGATCGCCTTGGCCTGGGTGAACAGCGGCAGGTAGTCGCGCCCGCCGGCCTTGGCGCTGGTGCCGCTCATGCCGAAGCCGCCGAACGGCTCGACGCCCACCAGTGCGCCCGTGCACTTGCGATTGATGTACAGGTTGCCCACGTGCAGCTCGCGCCGTGCGTAGGCCAGGCGCCCCGGATCGCGCGCGTAGACCGAGCCGGTCAGCCCGTAGTCGCTGTCGTTGGCCAGGCGGATGGCCTCCTCGAAGTCAAGCGCCGAGGTGCAGGCCAGCACCGGCCCGAAGATCTCCTCGCGGAAGATGCGCGCGCTCGGCGGCACGTCGCAGAACACCGTCGGCTCGAGGTAGTAGCCCTGTGGGTCGCCCGGCCGGCCGCCGAGCGCCAGGTGGCCCTCCTGCCGGCCGATCTCGACGTAGCCCTGCACCTTGGCAAACTGGTCGGCGCTGGCCAGAGCGGCCACCTGGCTTGCCGGATCGGCCGCCGCGCCGACGCGCAGCGCCCGCGCGCGCTCGATGACCCGCTCGGTCACGGCACGATAGACCGACTGCACGGCAATGAGCCGCGAGCAGGCCGAGCACTTTTGTCCCTGGAAGCTGTAGGCCGAGGCCACGACGCCGGCCGCCGCCTCGTCCAGGTCGGCCGACTCGTCGACGACAATGGGGTCCTTGCCGCCCATCTCGGCGACCACGCGCTTCAGCCAGCGCTGCCCCGGCTGCACCTTCGCCGCCAGCTCGTAGATACGGCAGCCGACCTCGCGCGAGCCGGTGAAGGAGACGAAGCGGATGCGCGGGTGGGCGACCAGGTACTCGCCGACCTCTCCACCGGACCCGGGCAGGAAGCTGACGACTCCGGGCGACAGCCCGGCCTCGTGGAGCAGGTCGACGAGCTTCGCCGCGACCACCGGCGTTAGGCTGGCCGGCTTCAAGATCACCGTGTTGCCGGCCGCGATCGGCGCGGCCGCCATCCCGCAGGCGATCGCCAGCGGGAAGTTCCACGGCGGGATGACCACGCCGACGCCGAGCGGCAGGTAGACCAGCTCGTTGTCCGTGCCGGCGACGCGCGTCAGCGGCTGCTCTGCGGCCAGGCGGCACGCCTCGCGGGCGTAGAACTCCAAGAAGTCAATGGCCTCGGCAGTGTCGGCGTCGGCCTCGGGCCAGGTCTTGCCGATCTCGTAGACCATCGTCGCCGAGAAATCGTGCTTGCGCCGCCGCAGTAACGCCGCAGCGCGCAGGAGCACGCCGGCCCGCGCGGCGGCCGGCAGCCGCGCCCAGTCGTGCGCGGCCCGCTCGGCGGCGTCGAGCGCGCGGTCGGCCTCGGCCCGCGAGGCGCGCGCCACGCGGCCGACGAGCTGGTCTTTTTCGCAAGGATCGTGCGAGTCGATCCAGGCGGCGGTCCAGACCGGCTGGCCGTCGATCACCAGCGGCCACTCGCGGCCGCGCTCAGCTCGCGCTCCGGCCAGCGCGGCGGCGAACGCCTCGCGCTCCGCCGGGCGGCTGAAATCGGTCAACGGCTCGTTGCGGAACTCAGGCACCATGGCTCAGCACTCCTCTTCGAGAGCACCCCGCGGGCCGGCGGCGCAGAGTCGCCGGCGGGCCAATGGTATCATTAGCTCGCGCCGCCGTACACGGAGGATGCCGCCGTGGCCACGACCGAGGACCTGCGCGCCGACCTGCGGCGCCTGGTGGACCAGCTTCCCGAGGGCGAGCTACACGCCGCACGGCGCTTCTTGGAGTACCTTCGCTGCGCCGGCGCTCCGGTCTTGCGGGCGTTCACGGAAGCCCCCCTCGACGACGAGCCGGAGACCGAGGAGGAGCGCGCCGCAGTCGAGGAGGCGCGCCGGGATTTCGCGGCCGGCCGCGTGGTGACGCACGAGGAAGTCAAGCGCCGCGTCCTTGGGCAGGCATGATCTGGCGCATCTCGTGGTCGCAGCGCGCGCTGCGAGACATGGAACGCTTGGACCGGAGTTCCCGCGAGCGCGTCCTGCGCGCCTTGGATCGCCTCGCCCAGACGGGCCAGGCCGACCTGAAGCGACTACGCGGCTCAAGCGACGAGTGGCGTCTGCGGGTCGGCGATTGGCGTGTGCGCTTGGAGCTGGACCCCAGGGCGCGCACTATACGAGTCTTTCGCGTCCGCCATCGGCGCGAGGCGTATCGTTGACCGAAAGGAGGATGCCGCCGTGGCCACGACCGAGGACCTGCGCGCCGACCTGCGGCGCCTGGTGGACCAGCTTCCCGAAAGCGAGCTGCACACCGCACGGCGCTTCCTCCTACGCTGCGTGCATGATCCATTGCTGCGGAAGCTGTTGGAAGCACCTGAGGACGACGAAGAGCTGACGGAGGAGGATGTCGTCGCACTGGCGGAGGCATACGAGGACATCAAGGCTGGGCGCGTCTACACGCTCGAGGAAGTCAAGCGCGAGCTCGGCTTGTGACCTGGCAGGTCGTCCTTACCGAGCGAGCACGCCGAGACCTAGCGTCGCTCGGACCCGCTGTGTCCCGTCGGCTTGCGGAGGCCCTGCGTCGCTTCGCCGAACAGCAGCTCGGCGACGTGAAGCGACTTCGCGGGCGTGGCGAAGAGTGGCGACTGCGCGTGGGCGACTGGCGCGTGTTCTTCACGTACGAGTTCGGTGAGGGCGTGCTCCGCGTCCTCCGCGTCCGCCATCGGCGCGATGCCTACCGCCAGTGAGAACGTTATGACGCAGGCCGAAATCCTGTCAGCGCTCAACCCGCAGCAGCGCGAGGCGGTCACCGCGGCCGGCGGCCCGCTGCTCGTGCTCGCTGGGCCGGGCTCGGGCAAGACGCGCGTCATCACCCACCGCATCGCCCACCTGCTGCACCGCGGCGTGGCCCCGTGGCGCATCCTCGCCGTCACCTTCACCAACAAGGCCGCGCGCGAGATGGTCGAGCGCCTCCAGCAGCTCGCGCCGGGTGACGTGCGCCGCCTTACTATCGGCACGTTTCACAGCACCTGCGCGCGCCTCCTGCGGATCGAGGGGCCGGCCATCGGGCTGGAGAGCATCTTCAGCATCTACGATGCCGACGACCAGATTCGCTTGCTCAAGCAGGTGCTCCGCGAGCTGAACCTCGACGATAAGCGCTATGCGCCGTCGGCGATGCTGGCGGCCATCTCGCGCGCCAAGGCCGAGCTCATCGGGCACCTCGAATACGCCGAGCGCGCACCGAGCTACTGGCATGAGATCGTCGCTCGCGTTTACCGTGCCTATCAGGACGGGCTGGCGAAGGCCACGGCCCTCGACTTCGACGACCTGCTCATGACTACCGTGCGCCTCTTCCGCGAGCGGCCAGACCTGGCCGAGCGCTACCAGCAGCGCTATCTGCACGTGCTGGTCGACGAGTTCCAGGACACCAATCTGGCGCAGTACCACATCGTCCGCCTGCTCGCCGGCAAGCACCACAACGTCTGCGTCGTCGGCGATGAGGACCAGTCGATCTACGGCTGGCGGCAGGCCGACCTGCGCAACCTCCAGCACTTCCGCGGCGACTTCCCCGACTACCGGCTGATCTTGCTGGAGCAGAACTACCGCTCGACGGCGACGATCGTCGCCGCCGCGGCCGCGGTGATCGCCCAGAACGCCGACCGCGAGCCGAAGCAGCTCTGGACGGCCAACGAGGCGGGGCCGCCGATCACGGTGCGCGAGGCGTACGACGAGCGCGACGAGGCCGCCTACGTCGTGCACGAGATCGAGCGCCTCGTCGCCAGCGGCCGCCATCGCCTGCGCGACGTCGCGGTCATGTACCGCACTAACGCGCAGTCGCGCGTGATCGAAGAGGCCCTGGTGCACCGCGCGCTGCCCTACCAGCTCGTCGGCGCGGTGCGCTTCTTCGAGCGCCGCGAGATCAAGGATCTGCTGGCCTACCTGCGCCTGCTCGTCAACCCGGCCGACGTCCTGGCACTCAATCGCGTCATCAACGTCCCGCCGCGCGGCCTGGGCGACAAGACGATCGCCGCGCTGTACCAGTGGGCGGCGCAGCTCGACGCCACGCCGCTGCGCGCCACGCAGGCGCTGGGCGGCCGGCCCGACGCGGCGCTCGCCGCGGCGCTGGAGCGCGCACCCGCGCCGTTCAGCAGCCGCGCCGAGCGCGCACTCGCGGCCTTCGCCGAGCTGATAGGCCGGCTAGAGACTGCCAGCTACGAGCGGACCATCGCCGACTTGCTGGCCTACGTGATACAGGAGACGAACTACGCCGCATTCATCCGCGACGGCAGCGAAGAGGGCGAGGAGCGCTGGCAGAACGTGCTGGAGCTGCTCGGCGTCGCGCGGCAGTACGCCGACCTCGCCCCGCGCGCCGGGCTCGTGGCGCTGCTGGAGAACGCCGCGCTGACGACCGACGCCGACGAGCTCGACAGCACGGCCGATCGCCTGACGCTGCTGACGCTGCACGCGGCCAAGGGTCTGGAGTTCCCGGTCGTGCTCATCGTCGGCTTCGAGGAGGGCATCTGCCCGCACGTGCGCTCGTTCGGCGACGACGAGCGCATGGCCGAGGAGCGCCGGCTCTGCTACGTCGGCCTCACGCGCGCCAAGGAGCGACTCTACCTCGTCCACGCGCAGCAGCGCAGCCTCTACGGCGGCGGCATGGCCAACGCCCCATCGCCCTACCTGGCCGACATCCCCGACGACCTGCTGGCGAGCCCGCGCCGTGCGGCGCAACGCGGCGGCCGGCGCGTGATCTTCGCCGACGAGGACGTCGAGCCGCACGGGCGCGGGCCGCACGTGGCACCTACCTGGCACACGGCGGACGACGACCAGCCAGCGGCGGCCGGCGGCGCCCGACGCCCCGGGGCAGCCCGGCCTCTGGCCGGGCCGCCAGCGCCGCTGGAGCCGCGCTACGCCGCGGGCAATCGCGTGGTCCACCAGATGTTTGGCGAGGGCATCGTCGTCAGGAGCGAGATGGTGCGCGGCGACGAACAGGTGACCATCCAGTTCCGGCAGGTCGGCGTGAAGACGCTGCTGGCCAGCATGGCGCGCTTGCAGCGCCTGTAGCGCCAGCGAGCGTCGCGGCGCGCGTCTACGCCACGGCGCGGAAGGGCACCTCGACCCGCTCGGCCCGCTCGTACGTCTCCAGGAAGTCCGCGGTCGAGCGGTAGCGCCGGTCGGGCAGCAGCCGGGCCGAGATTGGGAACGTCCGCGGCGACTCGTCGAACGGGTAGGGCGCCAGCCGCAGCGTGTGC
>JACQUS010000098.1 GCA_016210125.1 Chloroflexota bacterium
AGCGCGGCGATGGCCACCTCGACCTGCGCGTCGTCCGGCTCGCGGGTCGTCAGCCGCTGGAGGGCGAGCGCTGGGGCCATCAGCGTGCGGACCCAGCGGCGCTCGTAGCCGCGCGCGGCGAGCCGCAGAAGCTCGTAGGCCGCCGCGGCGATGAGCGGCAGGAGCAGGATGCGCTCGGCG
Organism: Chloroflexota bacterium; assembly: GCA_016210125.1. Classification (GTDB taxonomy): domain Bacteria; phylum Chloroflexota; class UBA6077; order FW602-bin22; family JACQUS01; genus JACQUS01. The sequence goes on from JACQUS010000098.1 coordinate 181, forward strand.
AGGCGGACGGGCCAAGGCGGGCTGCCCAGCAGCGGAAATACGGCGATGGCCAGCGCCGCGATGACCAGGATAAAGCCCGTGCCACAGCGCGGGTGTGTCAGCGGGAACGGACGCACCGCCGCGGGGGTGAGCGCCGCGCCGGCCTCGAAGGCGTTGATGACGCGGTGCTCGGCGCCGTGGTAGGCGAAGAGCCGGCCGATCTCGGCCATGCGGCCGATGAGCCAGAGGTAGCCGACGATAAGCACGAGCCGCAGCAGCCCGTCCGCCAGGTTGGCGGCGAGGCTCGACCCGGCTAGGCGCTCCAACGGGCTGCTCGCCGCGAGCGGCAGGACGAAGAACAGGCCGAGGCCGAACACGAGGGCGAAGCCGAGGGTGCCCCAGAGCATCCTGCCGGTGGGCTCCGGCACCTCCTCGTCGCCCTGGCTCGTCTGCGCGTTGGCCGAGTAGGCCAGCGCCCAGGCGCCGACGGAGAGCATCTCCCATAGGACGGCCAGGCCGCGCAGGAGGGGTAGATGCGACCAGCGCCGCCCGCCGCGGCCAGGGCGTGCGACGCTGCGGGTCAGGATGTGGCCGCTCGGCCGGCGCAGAGCGAGCGCGTAGCCCTGGCGGCCGCGCATCAGCACGCCCTCGATGAGGGCCTGGCCACCGTAGAAGACGCGCTCGCTCACCTCACGTCATCCTGGCTGGTGGGTGTGTCCCACTCCACCCCAAAGGTGTGATCGCAGAGCGGGCGCCCGGCGCCTCTGCACGTTCCTCGGCCGCCAGCGCCCGCCGTTCATGCCCCGCTGTTTTCCCAGAGGGAGAGGATCTACTCCTCCGTGTTCGAGATAGGGGCAAGAGCAGCGGTCGTTCGACCGCAGCAGCGCGACGGGTCACCACACGCGAGGATGCTCCGGGCGTGTCCGGTGCGCAGTGCTCACGAGCCGGCCGGCGCGTTGGTCTGCCCCGGCTGCTCGGGCGACTCGCCGGCCTCGCCGGCGTGCTGTCGCCGGGCTTCCAGCCGGCGCATGAAGCGCTCGACCTGCCCGGCCGTGTCGACGATGCGCTGCTCGCCCGTGAAGAACGGGTGGCAGCGCGAGCAGATCTCCACGCGGATCGTCTTGCGCGTCGAGCCAACGGTGAACGTGTTGCCGCAGGCGCACGTCACCATGGCGTCGGCGTAGTATGTCGGGTGGATCTCAGCTTTCACGCCTGCCCGCCCACGTATACGCTGACCTGCCGGCGGTCCTTCCGTCCCCACTCGAACTTCACAGCCCCGGCAATCAGCGCGAAGATGGTGTAGTCCCGGCCGAGTCCGACGTTGCGCCCCGGCAGGATGTGCGTGCCGCGCTGCCGCACGATGATCTCGCCAGCCTTGACGAGCTGGCCGTCGTGCCGCTTGGTGCCAAGGCGTTTCGCCTGGCTGTCGCGGCCGTTGCGTGTGCTACCAACGCCCTTCTTGTGCGCCAATGTCCATCACCTCGGATTTCCCGTCTACGGGTCGGCGGCCGGCGCGATTCTCGCTCGCTCAGCCGGCGACGATCTCTTCGACGATCTCTTCGATGGCGAGCCGCGTGTAGCGCTGGCGGTGCCCGGTCTTCCGCCGGTAGCGGCTCTTGGCCTTGTAGCGAAAGACGACGATCTTGTCGCCCTTGACCTCGCCGATGACGCGGGCGCGGACGCGCGCGCCAGGCACCGTCGGCCGCCCGACGGCCGGCTCGCCCTCGTGGGCCACCAGCAGGACGCGGTCCAGCTCGACGAGCGCCCCCGGCTCGGCGTCGAGTCGCTCGACGTCGAGCTGCATGCCCGGGCTGACCTTGTACTGGTGGCCGCCCGTCTCAACGATCGCGTACATCCATGCCTCCGGTGGCGCGTCGGCCGGCCACACACCGTAAGATTGTACCGAGAGGGGGCGCAGGCTGTCAACGGACGCGGAAAAGGACGAGCAGGGCGAGGACGACGACGAGGGTCACGACCGCCGCGGCCATGAGGCGGACGAAGCCATGGAGGTCGTTGCGCAGCCCGCGCACCTCGCGCGTCATCGCTTCGAGGGCCTGCTCCTGCTGCCACTCGGCGCGTTCGCCCGTCTGCTTCAGCAGCACGTGCAGCTCAGTGATGCGATCCTCCAGGCGCTGAAGCGCGGCGGTGGAGTCGCCGGTGGCGGTGAGGCCGGCCGGCGCGCGGTGCCGCAGGTCGTCGAGCACGGCGCGCTCCATGCGGGCCAGCGCTTCCAGGAAGGCCGCCTGCGGGTTGACGGGCTCGGGGATAGCACGCGAGGAATCGGCCATCGTCTCGTCTCTCGGCGGTCGCTGAAGAGTGTAGAGAACGGGTCACGGCGGCGTCAAGTGCTCTGCTGCGCGGCGAACGTTCTGACTGCTGTGCGAGGATAGAGCTGGCATGCCACCGCTCGTCAGCGTCGTCGTGGTCACCTGGAACGGGGCGGAGCTGTTGCCGTCGTGTCTTGCCGCGCTGGCGGCGCAGACCTGCGACGACGCCGAGCTCATCGTCGTCGACAATGGGTCGCGCGACGCGTCGCGCTCCGTGGCGGCGGCCGTCGCGCCCCAGGCGCACGTCGTCTCCTTGCCTGCGAACCTGGGGTTTGCCGGTGGCACCAACGCCGGCCTGGCCGTCGCGGAGGGGCGCTACGTCGCGCTCGTGAACGACGACGCACGGCTCGCGCCCGACGCGCTGGCGCACCTGGTCGCCGCGCTCGACGCCGACGGCCGCGTCGGCATGGCCGCGCCGCGCATCGTCCTGGCGGCAAGCGGACGGATCGACAGCGCCGGCATCGTCGTCGATCGCGCCGCCGCGGCCCACCAGCGCCTGCGCGGCCTGGCGGACGGCGGGCTGGCCGAGCGCACGGCGGCGGTCTTCGCCGCGAGCGGCGCGTGCGTGCTCCTCCGGCGTGAGCTGCTGGCGAAGGTGGGGCCCTTCGACGGGCGCTTCGAGAGTTTCTACGAGGACGTGGACCTCGGCTGGCGGGCGCGTCTGGCCGGCTGGGAGGCCGCCTACGTGCCCACGGCACGGGTGCTGCACGACCACTCGGCCACCGCCGGCCGCGATCCGGCGCGCAAGGACTTCCTGCTGGCGCGCAACCGCATCTGGTGCGCGACCAAGAACTATCCCGCCGAGCACCTGGTGTCGCACCTGCCGCTCTTGCTGAGCTACGATGTGGCGACGCTGGCTGCCAAGCTCGCGACCGGGCGCCGCGCCGCGCTGGCCGGTCGCCTGGCGGCGCTGCGCGGCCTGCGGCCGATGCTCGCGGCGCGACGCGAGGTGGCAGCGCTGGCGACGCCGGCCGGCCGGGCGCGCACGTGGGCGCTGCTCTGCGCCGCCGGCAGCCCGTGGCGGCCGGCCTGGCGGGAGGCTACTCGAGCGCTGCGACGCTGAATATGACGCGGAACGGCCAGCAGAAGATCACCACGCTGCGCTGTGCGGCGACGTCGACGCCGGTGGGAATGTCGTAGTTCTGGCTGCCGATGTTGCCCTTGAGCTTGCCCAGCTCGACGTAGCCGGGCGCTGTGACGTGGTCGGGCTCCGTCGGATTCGGATGCGGCGAGAGGATGACGCGTAGGTCCGGGCCATTGGTAACATTGAGGCTCTCCAACCGCAGCACGTGCCCGCCACTGGCGAGGCGGTAGACCGTCGCCTTGCCGCTGCCCTTGTGAAAGGCGTCCGCGTCGCGAAGCGCGCCGCTCTTCACCGCGGTCGGCGATCCGGTCGCCGGCATAGACTCGCTCATCTCGGTGTTGAGCTTGGCCATCGTGCTCATGATCTGCTGCGCTTCCGCGCGCGTCACATCGGGAGGCAGCACGGCCGTGGCCGGAAGCGGGAAGTCCTCTTGCACAGTCTGGCTGAGGAAGAGCGGTGAGGCCAGCCACCACACGGCCGCGGCGCCCGGCGCGAGGACGAGGAGGGCGATGGCTCGGGCCAGGGGGCTGCGCCAGGGGCCGCGAGCGAGCACGGCGCGCCTCACCAGAGCTGACGATAGCGCAGGTCGGAGCGGATGCGGACGTGGCCGCCCTCGTTCTGGAATGCGCGCAGGCCGTCCTGGAATTTGCGCACTACCTCAACTTTGCCGTCGCGCTCCAGGCTCTCGAAGAAGCGGCTGAGCCGGTAAGGCAGGGCGGCCTTGACGACCAGCCGGCACTGCTTGGCGCGGTCGACGATCTGCCAGACGATGGCGGCGGCGGCCGGCGCCTGCTCTTCGTCCAGCTCGTCCAGCCGCTCGAGGTCGAGGAGAAACTTGAGCTGGCCGGTCTCTAGCATCCGCGCGGCAGCGCGGTTGAACTGCTGCCGTAGCGACTCGATCTCCTGCCGGTCGATTTGTGTCCACCACTTCCAGCGGTGGAAGCGCAGGACGAGGACGTCGTCGTGCTGGCTGAAGCTGAACAGACCCGGCAGGCCGATGAACTGCGCCACGGTGTCCAGGAGCTGGTTGCGGTCCAGGGGCTTCGGCACCGCGCCGTCGAAGTGCCCCAGGAGGGGCCCTTCCTCGGGCACGTTCAGCACCATGGCCACGATCTTGGTCTGGTCTAGGCCCGGTAATCGGCGGATGCGCTGTGCCGCCTCGACACCCGACATCACGGGCATGAAGATGTCCATGAGGATCAGGTCCGGCCGCTCCTTCGCCGCCAAAGCGATGGCCCCGGCGCCGGTGAACGCCTCCAGCAGCTCGTAGCGCTCTTCCAGGGCCTCGCGCGCCATATCGACGTTGGTGCGCTGGTCGTCGACAATGAGCACTATTTTGGCCAGCCGGATGTTCTCTAGCGCAGACGGCGTGCCCACGCTCGTCTGCTCTGTCTTATGCTGGGAAGACGCGGCCAGCGCGCGCTGGCTCAAGAAGCGCCGCACCTTCGCACGGATCGTATCGGGATCGAAGGGCTTGAGAATGTAGTCGCGCGCGCCGAGCGAGACGGCCTGGCGCACCTTGGTCGCGTCGTTGACGCTGCTGATCATGAGGACGGGCAGGCCACTGAAACGAGCGTCCTCGGTCACGAGCTTCAGCGCTTCCATGCCGTCCATTACCGGCATCACGATGTCGAGCAGCACCAGATCGGGCATGTCCTTGCTGATGGCGTCAAGCGCCTCGGCACCGTTCGCCACAGCGCTCACCGTCATACCCTCGCGCGTGAGGATGTCGGTGAGGACGCGGCGAACCACCTGGCTATCGTCCACGACCAGGACCCGAGGCACGTCCTCCCCCTTCGCTGCGCGCACCGCCCACGCCCCTGGCCCGCGCCCAACCGGCGTGACGGTCGCCTGATTCTCGGACGTCCACTATCAAGTGTAGCGAGCAACCGGCCGATACGTCAACCTCGGGGAAGGAGAGGCGGGTAGGAGAGACACGGCGGAGAGGGTGGGATTCGAACCCACGAGGAACTTGCGCCCCTACCGCTTTTCGAGAGCGGCACCTTAAACCACTCGGACACCTCTCCGTGGCAGATTATACCGTCTCGCCTATGCTCCAGCAAGGCGCGCCGTCGTGAAGCCGCCGCCAGCCGACGAGTCGATCTCCGCGGAAGTACAGCCGTAGCAGGCGCGGCGCGAGCGCAGTGACGACCTCGTAGTTGATCGTGCCGAGGAGTGTGGCCACCTCGTCGGCGGAGATCTCGGCCTCGCCTTGCTGCCCGATGAACACGGCCTCGTCGCCGAGCGTGACCTCTGGCGCGTCCGTCACGTCGAGCGCGCACTGGTCCATCGAGACGCGCCCGACGATGGGCACGCGCCGGCCGCGCACCAGCGCCTGGCCGCGGTTCGACAGCGCGCGCGAGAGGCCATCGCCGTAGCCCACGGTGGCAAGCGCGAGGCGTGTCGGGCGCTGGGCGACGAACGTGCGCCCGTAGCCGGCGCTCTGGCCGGGCTGAAGGGCGAATAGCCGCACGACGGCTGCGCGCAGCGAGAGCGCCGGGCGCAGCGCCGCGTCGCCGCACGCGTTCGACGGCTGAAGACCGTACATAGCGATGCCGCAGCGCACGGCGTCGAAGTGCGCCTCGGCCAGCGCGAGGGTCGCCGCGCTGTTCGCCGCGTGGCGCAGGCGCACGCCCAGGCCGGCGCGGCCGAGCTCGTCAAGCACCCAGCGGAAGGTGGCCATCTGCTGGCGGGCATAGCTATGGTCGGCATCATCGGCCGTGGCGAGGTGCGTGTAGATCCCCTCCAGGTCCAGTGGCGTCAGCGCGGCGATCCGCTGGGCCAACGCCGCGACCGCCCCCGGCTCGACGCCGGCGCGCCCCATGCCGGTGTCGGTCTTAAGGTGCACCGGGACTCGGCGGCCGGCCTCCTGCGCCGCCGCGCTGAGCGCCAGCGCCTGCTGCACCGAGACGACCGTGGCCGTCAGGTCGTGCTGGACGAGCGCCCGCGCCTCGCTCGGCTGCAGATAGCCCATCACCAGGATCGGCGCTTGCACGCCGGCGCGGCGCAGCAGGACGCCCTCGTCGCAGGTGTAGACGGCCAGCCTCTCGGCGCCGGCCGCCAGCGCGGCGCGCGCGACGGCGACCGCGCCGTGGCCGTACCCGTCGGCCTTGACCACGGCGAAGAAGAGCCGGTCGGAGGCGCGCCGGCGCAGCAGCCGGACGTTGTGCTCGACGGCATCGAGGTCCACTGCTACCCAGGCGCTCCGTCCGCGCCATGCTTCGGTCACCGTCGCCCTCACGTGGCCGATTATACGCCTTGGCAGGCCAGTGCGCGGCTGCTATGCTGCCGCCAGCGCTTGCCGACCAGTCTGGAGGATGCAGCGATGACGACCTACCGGATCGCCGTGATCTCGGGCGACAACGTCGGCCCGGAGGTAGTCGCCGAGGGGGTGAAGTGCCTCGATGGCGTGGCCAGCGTCACCGATCTGCGCTTCGCGTACACGACCTTCCCTTGGGGCGCCGGGCACTACCGCGAGCACGGCGAGGTGATGCCCGAAGATGGGCTGGAGCTGGTCAAGGGCTTCGACGCCATCCTCCTGGGGGCCGTTGGGGATCCCTATCGCGTGCCCGACAAGATCATCTTCGCCCGCGGCGTGGTGCAGCGCATCCGTCGCGGCTTCAACCAGTACGTCAACCTGCGACCCTGCCGCCTCCTGCCCGGCGTGGCCACACCGCTGCGCGGGGAGAAAGACGTGGACCTGGTCGTCGTGCGTGAGAACACCGAGGGCGAGTATGCCTGGATGGGCGGCCGGCACTACCAGGATACGCCGGACGAGCTGGCGACGCAGGTCAGCATCTTCACCCGCCGCGGCATCGAGCGCGTCTGCCGCTATGCCTTCACGCTCGCGCGCCAGCGCAACAAGAAGCGGCTGGTCACGTCGGTGACCAAGTCCAACGCGCTGCACTACTCGATGGTCCTCTGGGACGACGTCTTCGAGCAGGTGGCGCAGGACTACCCGGACATCCAGACCAACAAGGTCTACGTCGACGCGATGGCTATGTACCTCATCACGCGCCCGGAGACGTACGACGTCATCGTGACGACGAACCTGTTCGGTGACATCCTCTCGGATGAGGCCTCGGCCATCCAGGGCAGCATCGGGCTGGCGGCCGGCGGCAACATCAACCCCGAGCGCAGCTACCCCTCGATGTTCGAGCCCATCCACGGCTCGGCGCCGGACATCGCTGGGCGGGGCATCGCCAACCCGATCGGGACCATCGGAGCGGTGCAGCTCATGCTGGAGCACCTCGGCGAGCACGCCGCCGCGGCGCTGGTCGAGCGGGGCATCGCCGATGTGCTGCGCGCCGGCGCCGTGCGCACGCCGGACCTCGGCGGCAGCGCAACGACGGCGCAAATGGGCGACGCGGTGGCGGCGCGCATCCGTGAGCTGGCCGGGCGGGGCTAGCTGCGCGCTGGGAGGTGCTATAACTACCCCAGAGACCGCGTACGTCGGTGCGCCGCCGTGGAGGAGCAGGCCATGCCGAACCGGCTCATCCGTGAAACCAGCCCCTACCTGCTCCAGCACGCCGACAACCCGGTGGACTGGTACCCCTGGAGCCCCGAGGCCTTCGAGCGCGCTCGGCGCGAGGACATGCCCGTCCTCCTCTCCATCGGCTACTCAGCGTGCCACTGGTGCCACGTCATGGAGCACGAGAGCTTCGAGAATCCGGAGATCGCGCGCCTCATGAACGAGCACTTCGTGAGCGTGAAGGTCGACCGCGAGGAGCGGCCGGATCTCGACAGTATCTACATGGCCGCCGTGCAGGCGCTGGCGGGCCACGGCGGCTGGCCCATGACGGTGTTTCTCACGCCGGACGGAGAGCCGTTTTACGGCGGTACGTACTTCCCGCCGCACGACCGTGGCGCTATGCCCGGCTTCGATCGCCTTCTGCTGGCCATCGCCGACGCCTACCGCAGCCGGCGAGCCGACGTGCAGGACAACGCCTCGCAGCTCCGCCAGGCCCTTGCGCGCCACGCCGCGCTGCAGCCATCGGCCGACCTGCTCGTGCCGGAGATCCTCTACCGCGCCGCCGTCGACCTCGCGCGCCACTACGACGCGCAGCACGGCGGCTTCGGCGGGGCGCCGAAGTTCCCGCAGCCGATGGTGCTCGACTTTCTCCTGCGGCTGCACGTGCGCACGCGTGATCCGCGCGTCCTGCGCATGGCCGAGCACACGCTGGAGCGCATGGCGCGCGGCGGGATGTACGACCACGTGGGGGGCGGCTTCCACCGCTACTCGACCGACCCGCGGTGGTTCCTGCCGCACTTCGAGAAGATGCTCTACGACCAGGCGCTGCTGGCGCGGACCTACGTCGAGGCCTGGCAGGTG
>JACQUS010000099.1 GCA_016210125.1 Chloroflexota bacterium
CGCCGATTCCGCTGCACGCCGGCTCGTACAAGTACTTTCAGGAGATCGGAGCGAAGGTCCCGGACCACCTGAAGCCAGCGGAAGTGAAGTAGGGGTCGGCTCGCCAGCCAGAGCGACCGTCGGTTGCGGGACGCGCGGCCAGGTGCGGCCGCCGGATGCTCGGGACCGGGCCGGTGGGCGGCCCGATCCGCCGGCCGCGGCGGCAGGGCCGCTCGGCCGAGCACGCGCGCGCCGACCTGTGGGCCGCTCTGCCTTCAGCGCGCCGCCGCGCCGCCAGCATCGGATCACCGGAGACCTCTACGGGGCCTGGCCTCGCCGAGGAGCGCGCCGAGCTGGCGAGCGCGCTGCGCTACCGCCAGGTCCGACGGCCGCGGCGTGAGCACGTTTCGGCCCACCCGCATGACGTGCGTATCCTCGTCCAACGTGCTTTCCTACGCCATCCGAGCGTTCGTCGGCAGCTTTGGCTGCACGCTCGGCGCGCCGAGAACGGACTCGCCAGACCCGGCAGGATGTCGCTGGAAGCCCTTCGTGGCGGTGACCCCTGTTGGCAGCCGACCGACCCCACCACCAGAGACTGCGTCCGGCACGACGCGAGAGACCGGCCGGGCGCAATCCCAGGCCCGGACCGGAGCAAACAGCCCCTCGTCGACCCGCGGCACGCCGCAGAAGGCCGGCGCGGCAACGGCGGCCCCGAAGCCGGCGGCCGAGACCGCGCCGGCGACGGGCGCCTCGAGCACGGCCACGACGGGAACGACCAGCGCCGGCGGCGCGCGTACGGCCCCGGCGCCGTCGTCAGTCGAGCGCGCGCCGGCCAACGCCCGGGCTACGCGTGAGCGCATCGACGCTGAGGTGGCGGCCGGGCGCTTCTCGCGCACGGGGTAGGGCGTCCAACCAGATGCGGCCGACGACCAGCGGCGTCAGGGCATCTCGTCGGGCCGCGCCGAGGCGCTGGTGAGTCGCGCGTCGGTGGCCCGACTCTATGGCCAGTCGAACGGCGGGGGGTTGCTCGGCGGCGAGCTGGGCCAGCGTGTCGACACCGAGGGGAGCGCCGCGCAGCAGGAGATCGATCGGATCGTCCAGCGCCCGCAGCGGTCGCAGCAAAGCTAGCTACCCACGCTTTCGCAGGTTGGCGACCACGCGCCGATCCTCGGCCGTCCAGCCGCCGAGGACGACGTAAGCCGTGCTGTAGGCCAGCGCCCCGAGCGCGACGGCGACGATGCCCGGCGCCTGCGGCACGGCCGCCAGCACGCCGGCCATGACCAGCGCCGCGGCGCTCGGCCGCCAGCTCAGTGTCCAGAGCGGCGGCCGAGCCACCGCGTCGCGCAGCGCGTGGGCGAGCGGCAGCAGCAGCACGACCTCGGAGAGCACCGTCACGAGCGCGGCCCCGCGATAGCTCAGTAGCGGAATCGCCACGGCGTTCGCCGCTACGTTGAACAGCACGACGATCAGAAACGCCACGGTCACGCTGCGCTGCCGGCCGAGGGCGATGAGCACGTACTGCGTCACGCCGTTGACATAGCTGAGTGGCAGGAACCAAATGAGCCATTGGAGCGCGAGCGCCGAGTGCGGCAGGAACGCCCGCCCGCCCACGAGCGCAGCGATCGGCTCTGCGAGCGCCGTCGTACCGACGGCCAGTGGGAAGGCCAAGGCGAGCAGGTAGCGCACGGCGAGGTGGTAGGTGCGCTCGAGGGCGTCGCGCGCCGACGCCGCTTGGCGGGCCATGGCCGGAAAGAGCGCCAGGGTGAGCGACGAGGGCAGCAGCAGCGCCGCGTCGACGACCTTGTAGGCCGCGGTGTACCAGCCGACGACTGCGGCGCCCTGCCAGGCCTGAAGAAGCAGGACGTCGACGCGGAAAAAGGCGGCCGCGAGCAGGTTGTTGCAGAACAGCGGGAAGGCCTCGACGAGCATGCGCCGCGCGAGGGACGGCTGGAAGACGATGGGCAGCGGGAACGCGACGCGCCGAGCGAGGAAGCCGAGCACCGCCAGGGTGAGCAGGTTGTTAACGACCGCCACACCCGCCAGGCCGACGATACCCAGGCCGGCGACGAGCGCAGCCAGGCCGAGCGCGACCTTCGTGACCGTGGTCTGCACCGTGACCAGCGCCGGGACCTCCATGCGCTCGTGGGCGTAGAACAGGCGGCTGACCGCGCCGGCCCACAGCGCCGGCAACGCGGCGAGGATGAGCAGCCCGCAGGCCGCGAGCGTGTCGGCGCCGAGTGCTGCCAAGCCATCCCAGGCGAGCAGGCCCAGCCAGAGCAGCGGCGCCAGCGTGGCCCAGATCAGCGTGCGTAGGACGACGGCGTGCCAGAGGTAGCGCGGCCCTTGGGTGAGGTCGCGGGCGACGTCGCGCGTGATCAGCGTGTCGAGGCCGAAGCCGGCGGCGGTCTCCAGATAGAGCACCACCACGCCGGCGAAGGCGTAGCTGCCGGCACCGGCCGGGCCGAGCATCCGCAGCATGACCAGCGCGAAGCCGGCGTCGAGGGCCTTATTGAGGAGCTGGGTGGCCAAGGGCGCGGCGGCGTTCCTGAGCACGCGCCGTGCGAGGCCAGGCGAAGGCTCCGGGACTCGGCCGTCAGCGGGTACCGAAGCCCTCGAGGTCGAGGCTGTTGATGAACTCGCGGAACGGCGCCAGCCGCGCCTGCTCGTCGGGTGCGAGCCCCGCGTCGCCGGGCTGGATGCTCTCCGCGAACACGTCGTCCGCGCAGAGTAGGGGCGCGCGCACCTTGAGCGCCACGGTCAGCGCGTCGCTCGGACGGCAGGCGATCCGCCGCTCCTCGCCGGCGCAATCGAGGCGCAGCAGGCCGCGGTGCTGCCCGGCGTGCCACTCGATACGCGCGTCGAGGACGCGCGCGCCGAGGCGGGCCAACATCGTCGCCAGCAGGTCGTGCGTCAGCGGCCGCGCGGCGCGAACGCGCTGGAGCGCCATGGCGAGAGCGTCGGCTTCGTGCTGCGTGACCTCGAGTGCCACCGTCCGGCTACTGTGTCGCTGGCGAAGGACTACCACGGGTCGCTGCCGCCCGGGGCCCTGGCGGACGGCCTCGACGACCACTTCGACTGGCATCCCCACCCTCGTCCATGTGTCATCATCATAGCCGCTGCGGCGCTACTGTCAAGCGGGATGCGACGGGCCGCTTGACAGCGCGCGTGGAAGCTGCTAGCTTTTTGGCCAGTAGCACTCAAGCACGGGCGAAGCCCGCACGGCCGAGGCCCGAAGCGCATAGCCCGTGGTGAGGGACGTGCGCCACGTTCGTGGCGCTGCGAAGTCCGGTGTAAGTCCGGCGCTGTCCCGCAACTGTGATGTGCTCCGGTCTCGTGATGGGGCACAGAGCCAGGTCGCCAGCCCTTGCCAGGCACCGTGAGCCTTCGCGGAGAGGCTCGGGCCGACGTGGGTTCGGATCGAATCCCCCGCCGGTGTACCGCGCGGGGTTTTTCGTTCGCGTGAGAACCGTTGCCCGACGAGACAGGGGTAACCCAACGCGAGCGCAGCCCCTCTGGGTCCTTTTCTGGGGCGAGTGGGGCCGCCTAGGCCGGTCTTTCCGCGGGAAAGTGCGCGATGCGCCGTGGCGTACCGGTCCACATGCAGAGCGGCTGCTGCGCTGGGGAGTCCAGAGGGGGCGAAGCCTCCTCAGGTATACATCCCGGGGTGGGGCGGGGTACGCCCCGGTGCTCTGTTCAGAGGAGGGTCGAATGGCGACGGGCGACACGCCGACTGCGACGGCGGAGCCGACGGGCGGCCGCCGCGCGACCAAGCCGCGGCAGCACAAGGGCCTGGTGCTCGTCTTCACGGGCAAGGGCAAAGGCAAGTCGACGGCGGCCTTCGGCCTGGCGCTGCGCGCGCTCGGAAACAAGCTGCCGGTGCTGGTGGTCCAGTTCATCAAGGGCCAGTGGAAGAGCGGCGAGCGGACCTTCTTCGAAGCCCTCGCACTCGCGGTGGAGGAGACACTCGGCGCGCATGTCGAGGTCTACCAGATGGGGCGTGGCTTCACGATCGAGCGCCTGCGCGACCCGCGCGTGCCGATGGAGGACCACCACGCCGCGGCGCGCCAGGCCCTGGCCTTCGTGCAGGAGGCGCTCCTCTCGGGCCGCTTCCGGATGGTGGTCCTCGACGAGATCCTGGGCTCGATCAAGGCCGGTCTGGTGAGCGAGGACGAGGTGCTGGCGCTGATTGCCGCGAAGCCGGCCGACGTGCACCTGGTGCTCACCGGCCGCGGCGCCTCCGAGGGTATCGTCGCCGCGGCCGACCTCGTGACCGAGATGCGTGAGGTCAAGCACCACTACAAGGCCGGGATCACGGCGCAGCGGGGGATCGAGTTCTAGATGATCTACTACTTCACCACCGCCGATACCGAGATCCTGGCCCTGAGCCACGCCGTGGCGGCGCTGCCAGCCAGCCAGCCGGCGGTGCGCGCGCTCAACCCACTCTACCTGGACGACGTGCGGCGAGAGGCGCTGCTCGACGCGGTAGCCGAGCACGCCCGCGTGGTCGTCGTGCGGCTCCTCGGTGGCCAGCGCGCCTTCGAACCCGGCTTCGGCGCGCTGGCGGCCCGCTGCGCCGCGCGCGGCATCCCGCTCGTCGCCTGCCCGGGCGACCAGCAGCCCGACGTCGAGCTGAGCGCCGCCTGCACGGCGCCAGACGAGGTCGTGCGCCGCGTCTTCGCCTACATGCTCCACGGCGGCGCGCAGAACCTCGGCCAGATGGTGCGCTATCTGGCGGACACGTTCTGCGCCACGGCGCTCGGCAGCGAGCCGCCGCGACCGCTGCCGTGGGACGGCGTGTACCATCCCGACCTGCCCGCGCCTGTCTCGCGCCAGGCCTACTGGGACCTGCGCCCGCCCGGCGAGCGGCCGGTCGTCGGCCTGCTCTTCTACCGCGCGCACTGGATGAGCGGCAACCTGCGCTTCATCGACGCGCTCATCGCCGCGCTGGAGCGCCACGGCTGCGCGCCGCTGGCCGTCTTCTGCTACAGCCTGAAGGACGAGCGCGGCGGCCGGCGCGGCCTGCCGGGCGTTCTCGGCACCTACTTCGCCGACGAGGCCGGCCGCGCCGTCGTCGACTGCCTGGTGAGCACGCTCAGCTTCGCCGCCGCCGAGCTAAAGGTCGAGGGCGCCACGATCGCCAGCGGCTGGTCGGTCGAGGCGCTGGAGCGGCTCGATGTGCCGGTGCTCCAGGCCATCGTCTCGACCGGCAGCCGCGCGCGCTGGCTGGAGAGCGCGCAGGGCCTCTCGCCGCTCGACGCGGCGATGAACGTCGCCATGCCCGAGTTCGACGGGCGGATCATCACCGTGCCGATCTCGTTCAAGGAGCCGACCGACAAGGAGCCGACCGACAAGGAGCCGGCCGACAAGGAGCCGGCCGACCCAGCGGCGCCGCTCAGTGTGCCGCCGCTGCGCTACGAGCCGGACTTGGAGCGCGTCGACTTCGTCGCGCGGCTGGCGGCGCGCTGGGCGCGGCTGCGCCGAACGCCCAACCGCGAGAAGCGCGTAGCGCTGGTTCTGGCGAACTACCCGTCGAAGAGCGGGCGCATCGGCAACGCCGTCGGCCTCGACACGCCGGCCTCGGTCGTCGCCATCCTGAGAACGCTGCGCGACGACGGCTACACGGTCGGCGACTTCCCCGAGGATGGCGACGCGCTCATGCACGCGCTCATCGACCGCTGCACCTACGACCACGACTTCCTAACGCGCGAGCAGCTCGCTCAGGCCGCCGCCCACGTCGAGGCCGCGCAGTACCAGACGTGGTTCGGCGGCTTTCCGCTAGCGGTGCAGGCCGAGCTTAGCGAGCGCTGGGGCGCGCCGCCAGGTGAGGTCTACCGCCACGACGGTCGGCTAGCCATCGCCGGGCTGCGCTTCGGCAACGTGTTCGTCGGCGTGCAGCCGCCGCGGGGCTTCGGCGAGAAGCCCATCGCCGTCTACCACAGCCCCGACCTGGCGCCGACGCACCACTACCTCGCCTTCTACCGCTGGCTGCGCGACGTGTTCGGCGCGCACGCCGTCGTCCATGTCGGCAAGCACGGCACGCTGGAGTGGCTGCCCGGCAAGGCGCTCGGCCTCTCGCCGGCCTGCTACCCGGAGGTCGCGCTGGCCGACGTGCCGCATTTCTACCCCTTTATTATCAACAATCCTGGCGAAGGGGCACAGGCCAAGCGCCGCGCGCACGCGACGATCGTCGACCACCTCATTCCGGCGATGACGACGGCGGAGAGCTACAACGAGCTGACGCGCGTCGAGCAGCTCATGGACGAGTACTACCATGTCCAGACGCTAGACCCGAAGAAGGGGCCGTTCGTTCGCGAGCAGGTTTGGCAGGCCATCGTCGCCGCGCAGCTCCACCGCGATCTCGGCGCCGACGCCCCCCCGGACGACTTTGACGACTTCCTGCTGCACGTCGATGGCTACCTCTGCGAGCTGAAGAGCGCGCAGATCCGCGACGGGCTGCACATCCTCGGCCAGGCGCCGGAGGGCGAGCAGCTCGCCCACCTGCTGGCGGCGCTGACGCGACTCGACAACGTCGAGGCGCCGAGCCTGCGGGCCGCCGTCGGCCGGGCGCTGAGCCTCGACGCCGCGGCGCTGGCGGCCGACCGCGCCGCGCGGCACGCCGGCCCGCTGTCGCCGGCCCTGCGCGACGCGGCGCCCGGGCTGCTGGTGACGAACGGCGACGCCCTCGAGCGGCTCGACGCACTCTGCCTGCGCCTGCTGCGGGCCTTGGCCGAGGAGGGCTACCGGCTCCAGGCCGTGCCGGCTGCCGTGCGCGCCGTGCTCGGCGCCGACGCGCCGGAGGTCGCGCGCATCCTGGAGTTCGTCTGCGCGCGCCTCGTGCCGGCATTGGCGCGCACCGGCGACGAGATCGCCAACCTGCTGCACGGGCTGGCCGGCCGCTACGTCCCCGCCGGACCCAGCGGCGCGCCGACGCGCGGTCTGGCCAACGTGCTGCCGACCGGCCGCAACTTCTACTCGGTCGACCCGAAGACCATCCCCTCGCCGGCGGCCTGGCAGGTCGGCCAGCAGCTCGCCGACGCCCTGCTAGAGAAGTACCTGCGCGAGGAGGGCGCGTACCCCGAGACCGTCGGCATCGTCATCTGGGGGACGTCGGCGATGCGCACGCACGGCGACGACGTGGCCGAGGTGCTAGCGCTGCTCGGCGTCCGCCCGCGCTGGCAGCAGGAGAGCCGTCGCGTCGTCGGACTGGAGGTCATCCCACCGGTCGAGCTGGGCCGGCCGCGCATCGACGTGACGGCGCGGGTGAGCGGCTTCTTTCGCGACGCCTTCCCGAACCTGATCCACCTTATGGACGAGGCCATCGAGCTGGTCGCCACCTTGGGCGAGCCGGACGAGCAGAACTACGTCGCCAAGCACTTCCGGCAAGATCTGGCGGCCAAGCGCGCCGTCGGCGAGCCGGCGGACGTGGCGCGGCGCAAGGCGCTCTATCGCCTCTTCGGCTCAAAGCCGGGCACCTACGGGGCCGGCATCCTGCCGCTGCTCGACGAGCGCAACTGGCAGACGGACGCCGACCTGGCGCGCGTCTACGCCGCCTGGGGCGGCTATGTCTACACGCGCGATGAATACGGCGCGACGGCGACGCAGGAGTTCAACCTGCGCTTCGCGCAGATCGCCGTCGCGGCGAAGAACCAGGACAACCGCGAGCACGACATCTTCGACAGCGACGACTACATGCAGTACCACGGCGGGATGATCGCCACCGTCCGCGCGCTGACCGGCCGCAGTCCGCGGAGCTTCTTTGGCGACAGCGCCGACCCGGCGCAGGTGCGCGTGCGCGACCTGGCCGACGAGGCGCGGCGGGTCTTCCGCAGCCGCGTCGTGAATCCGAAGTGGATCGCGTCGATCAAGCGCCACGGCTACAAAGGGGCCTTCGAGCTCGCGGCGACCGTGGACTACCTGTTTGGCTACGACGCGACGGCGCAGGTCGTCGACGACTGGATGTACCAGCGGGTGGCCGAGGCCTACGTGCTCGACGCCGACATGCAGCGCTTCTTCGCCGAAAAGAACCCGTGGGCCATGCGCGGCATCGTCGAGCGGCTGCTGGAGGCCATGGACCGCGGCCTCTGGGCCGAGGCCGACGCGGCGACGCGCGCCGCGCTCCAGCGGATTTATCTGGACTTCGAAACACATCTTGAGGCACGGCAGGAGAGAAGATGATCCGCCCCGTCTTCCCCTTCACGGCGCTCGTCGGGCAGGCGGCAATGAAGCGCGCGCTGCTGCTGAACGCCGTCAACCCGCGGCTTGGTGGCGTGCTCGTCCGCGGGCAGAAGGGCACGGCGAAATCGACCGCCGTCCGCGCGCTGGCCGGCCTGCTGCCGGAGATCGACGTCGTCGACGGCTGCCCGTTCGGCTGCGATCCGGACGACGCGGCGGCGCAGTGCGACGACTGCCGCGCGCGGGCGGCCGAGGGCGAGCCGCTGCTGCGCCGGCGCCAGCGTGTGCCACTGGTCGAGCTGCCGGTCGGCGCCACGGAGGACCGCGTCGTCGGGACGCTAGACATCGAGCGCGCCATCAAGCAGGGCGAGCGCCACTTCGAGCCGGGGCTGCTCGCGGCGTCCAACCGCGGCATCCTGTACGTCGACGAGGTCAACCTGCTCAACGACCACCTGGTCGACGTGCTGCTCGACGCCGCGGCGCTGGGCACGAACTACGTCGAGCGCGAGGGGCTGTCGCTGCGCCATCCGGCGCAGTTCATCCTCGTCGGCACCATGAACCCCGAGGAGGGTGAGCTGCGGCCACAGCTCCTCGACCGCTTCGGCCTGGCGGTCGACGTCGGCGGGCTGGACGGGCCGGCCGAGCGCGCCGACGTCGTCCGCCGGCGCATCGCCTTCGAGCGCGCGCCGGAGACCTTCGCCCGCCAGTGGCGCGTCGCTGAGGCTGCCGAGCGCCGGCGCATCCTCGCCGCGCGCCGCCGGCTGCCCCGCGTGCGCGTGCCGGGTGCGCTGCTCGACCTGATCACCCGCATCTGCCAGGCGTTTGAGGTCGACGGCCTGCGGGCGGACATCGTGATGTACAAAGCTACCGGCACGGTGGCGGCCTATGCGGGGCGCACCCAGGCGACCGAGGACGACGTGCGCATCGCCGCCGACCTGGCCCTGCCGCACCGCCGGCGGCGGCAGCCCTTCGAGCAGCCGGGCTTCGACCGCCAGCAGCTCGACGAGACGATTGCTCGCTGGCGGGCCGAGCAGTCCCCGCCGGCCGCTGACGAGGCAGACCCGCCGCCGGCGCACGAGGACCAGGCGCCCGACGGCCAGCCGCCTGAGGAAGGCAGTGAGCAGGTCTTCGAGACCGGCGTGCCGTTCCGGGTGCGCCCTTTGGCGACCGGGGCGGTTCCGGAGGCAGCGCCGCGCGGCCGCCGCAGCAAGGCACGCGCTAGCGCGTACGGCGCCTACGTCCGCAGCCAGCCGGCGGGCGGTGCGATGGCTGACCTGGCGTTCGACGCGACGCTGCGTGCCGCCGCACCGCACCAGGTCGCGCGGCGCGCGGCGTTGACCTCACCCCCTTTCTCCCCCTCTCCGCTTGCGGAGAGGTCGCCGAAGGCGACTCGCACCGGCGAGGGGACGGAGGGTGAGGCTCCCCCAGCGCTCCTCCTCGAGCGCTGGGACCTCCAGCGCAAAGTTCGCGAGGCGCGCACCGGCAACCTCATCGTCTTCGTCGTGGACGCCAGCGGCTCGATGGGCGCCGAGCGGCGCATGGTGGCGGTGAAAGGCGCGGTGCTGTCGCTGCTTCTCGACGCCTACCAGCGCCGCGACGAGGTGGCGCTGGTGGCGTTCCGTGGCACGGGGGCCGAGGTGCTGCTGCCGCCCACGAGCAGCGTCGAGCTGGCCGAGCGCTGCCTACGCCTCCTGCCGACCGGCGGCCGGACGCCCCTGGCGCACGGCCTGCGCGCCGGCCACGAGCTGCTAGCGCGGCGCGGCGCCGACGGGGCGCCTCCCCTGGTCATGCTGCTCTCCGACGGGCGGGCGAACGTGCCGCTGGCCGGCGGCGACCCGCTCCAGGAGGCCGTCGCCTGCGGGGCGGCGCTGCGGCGCGTCAGCGCGACGACGGTCGTCGTGGACACCGAGATCGGCTTTCCGCGCCTGGGCCTTGCCCGCCAGCTCGCCGCCGGACTGGGCGCGCGCTACGTGCGGCTCGAGGAGCTGGCGGCGGGCCCGCTGGCGGGCGTCGTGCACGATCATCTCGCGTGACACGGTCGGGAGGTGAGACCGATGCGAACGTTCGCTGCTTCTGCGCCTAGGCTTCGTGCCATTGCGGCGAAAAGGGAGCCACGTATTCTACCGACACCCAGATGGGAGGACGACCACCCTACCAAGGCGTCTGGGGGGGATGTCGCTCGGCCGCTGATCCGCGAAATGCCGCAAGGAGGGTGCCGGTGAGTCAGCGTCACAATATCTCCAGCGCGTCGCGTTGGGAGCCGATCGTCGGCTTCTCGCGGGCCGTCCGCTTCGGTCCGTTCGTGCACGTCGCCGGCACGACGGCATTTGGCCCGGATGGGGCGATCGTCGGCGTCGGCGACCCTTACGCGCAGGCCGTGCAGGCGCTATGGAACATCGAAGCCGCACTCGCCGCGGCTGGTGCCACGTTCGATGACGTCGTGCGTACGCGCATCTATGTGACGAGCATCGACGACTGGCCAGAGGTCGGGCGCGCGCACGGCGAAGTCTTCGGCCGCATCCGGCCGGCCTGTACCCTCGTTGCAGTCAGCCGGCTCGTCGCACCGGAGATGCTCGTCGAGATCGAGGCCGAAGCCATCGTCGGGGAGTTGACGTGAAGCGCGCGGTGCTGATCGTCGGCCACGGCAGCCGCGATGACGCCGGCGCTGACGAGTTTCGGGCCTTCGTCGCGACGCTGGCGCCGCGCTGGCCGGACCGCGTCGTGCGCGGCTGCTTCCTGGAGCTGGCCGACCCGCCGGTGATCCCGGCGCTCGAGGAGCTGGCCGCCGACCGCGTCCGCGACGTAACTGTCGCGCCGTGCTTCCTGTTCACCGCCGGGCACACCAAGAACGACGTTCCGACGGCGATCAGCGTCGCGCGCGCGCGCCACCCCGAGATGGCCATCTGCTACGCCGCGTCGATCGGCGTCGAGCCGCGCCTGCTCGACGTGCTCGACGAGCGCCTCGCCGCCGCCGGGCCGGCGCCGGACGTGCCCGCGCACGCGACGGCCGTGCTGCTCGTCGGGCGCGGCTCGACGGACCCGGACGCCAACGCCGACCTGTTCAGGCTAGCGCGACTCTTCTGGGAGGGCCGAGGGTTCGGCTGGGTCGAGGCGGCCTTCGTGAGCCTGGCGCCCCCGGACGTGCCGGCCGGCATCCGCCGCTGCCTGGGGCTCGGCGCGCGGCAGGTCGTCGTGGCGCCGGTCTTCCTATTCACCGGGGTGCTGGTGCAGCGGATCAGCGCCCAGGCCGCCGCGGCGGCGTCCGCGCATCCGGCGGCGCGCGTCGTCGTCGCGGCGCATCTCGGCGGCCATCCGTTGCTGGCCGACCTGCTGGTGCAGCGCGTCGAGGAGGCCGAAGAGGGGCGCGTCGCGGTCAACTGCGACTGCTGCCTCTACCGCGTGCCACTGCGGGGCTTCGAGCACCGCTACGCGCAGGCGCAGGACTCCGACGCGGCGCACGGGCTGCGCGGGGCTTGGCGCGAGCACGCCCATGGGCACGCCCATGGGCACGCCCAGGTTCCCCAGGACGACGGCGCGCGCGAGCCCGCGCCCGCGCATCTGGACCGTGTTTGGCGCCGTGGCCCCACCCACGAGCAGCACGGCACGCAGGACCACCGGCACGAGCATTGTCACCACTCGGACGGCGAACCCGTCTCGGCGCCGGGCACGCTCCTCCAGCGCTATGGACTGCCGCCGGACGAGATCGAGCGCCTGAGCCTGGCGCGGCTAGAGCGCCGTCTGGGCGACCGGCTGCGTGTCCCGCCGGCGGCGCGCGACGTGGCGCTGCGGATGCTCTACGCCGCCGGCGATGCGGACTTGGTCGACGCGCTGCGCATCAGCGACGATGCGGCGGCCGCCGGGCTGCGCGCGCTGGCGGCCGGCGCGCCCCTGGTCGCTGACGTGAAGATGGTCGCCGTCGCGCTGGATCGCCGTCGCGCGCAGCAGCTCGGCGTGCCGGTTCTCTGCGCGATCGACGACCCGCGCGTCCAGCGCGAGGCGCAGGAGACGGGCCGGCCCCGCGCTGCCGTCGCCATCCGTCGGCTGGTGCGGCGCGCGCCGCGTGGCATCTGCGTCGTCGGCAACGCGCCGACGGCGCAGCTGCAGCTTCTGGACCTCGTGGACACCGGCGCTGCGCGGCCGGCGCTGGTCATCGCCACGCCGCTGGGCTTCGTCGCGGCGACGGAGGCGAAGGACGAGTTGGCGGCTCGCGCTGTGCCGTTTATCACCGTGCTCGGCACGCGCGGCGGATCGGCCGTCGCTGCGGCGGCGGCCAATGCGCTGCTGCGCATCGCGACGCGCGGCCTGGCTGCAGCCGAGGAGGTGCACATCTCCCTCCCGGACGCCGGCGATCACTGAGAGGCCGCTCCCGCGGAACCGCGGCGGCGGCGAGCCTGCCGGCGTGGCGCGAGCCGACGGCGCTATCTTCAACCTACTTGTCCCCGCGGCGGGCCGCGACTATCGGGGTTGAAACGGGCTTGCGGGAGTGCCTCATCCCTCGGTTCCGCTCACCCGCGCGCGGGAGAGGGGGAAGGCACGCCGCTGCGAAGGGGGAGACCAAAGAGGGCGGAGCCCCCTTTGGAACCATTCCCTGGGGTGGGGTGGTGCCGCCCACGAGGGCCATTTTCGGGTTAGATGAGTAGCGCGAATTTCGCGTGGACAACGAGGGCCGCGATGTGCAAGCGAGAGTCCGGCGCTGCGCGCCGCTGGGCGTCGTTTTGAGACCTGGCGCTCGCCGGCGGTCCGCCGGTGCGTGAGGCCGGGTGGTACGATAGACTCGATGGCCGACCGGCGGTGGCCGACCCGGCGGCGGCCGTCGCCGCGCTGGTGGCCGCGGAGGTGCCGCGGGCTGCGCCGTTCGCGATGGCCGCGGAGTCGCCGCTGCTGCTGCGCCTGACCTTCGACGGCGCAGGACTGCGCGCCCGCTACCGCGCGGCGCTGGCGGCCGAGCACGCGCCGCTCGCCGCGGCGGACGATTCGCTGCGCATCGGCTTCGGCTGCCGCCCGTGGTTTGGCGCCGCGGAGGTCGAGACG
>JACQUS010000093.1 GCA_016210125.1 Chloroflexota bacterium
ACAGGCTATGATGCGCGGTGTCGATGCGTGGGAGGCGCAGTGCAACGCGATCGGTCGGCCGCGGTGGCGCTGGAGGCGGCGCAGGCGTTCCCGTGGCCGATCTTGGGCGCCAGCCTGCTTGTGCAGACGGCGGCCTCGTTCCCGAACCAAGGCCTCTCGCCGCTGGCGCCGTTTCTCCAGGGGCACTTTGGCCTCACCCGCGAGCAGATCGGCCTCTTGACGACAGCGCTGTTCCTCGGCTCTGTCTTCGCCACCCTTCCCGCGGGCTGGGCCGCCGACCGCTTCGGCGTGCGGCGCATGTTCGGTGCCGGACTGGGCCTGATCGGCGCCGGCGTCGTGGCGATGGCCGTCTCGCCCGGCTACGCGGTCCTTCTGGTCAGCACGGCCTTCTCGGGCGTCGGGAACGGTATCGCTCTGCCGCCGACGACGCGGGCGATCATGAACTGGTTTCCGCAGCGCACGCGCGCCGTGGCCATGAGCATCAAGCAGACGGGCGTGGCGCTCGCCGGGGCCATCGTCGCCTGGACGCTCCCGGTGCTCGCCATGGCGTGGGGCTGGCGCGGCGCGCTGGTGGCCATCGCGCTTGTCGCGCTGCTCGCCGCCGCGGTCTCGTACGCCGTGTACCGTGACCCCGGGGGGGCCAGAGGCGAGGGCGCGCGGGCGGCGCGGCCGCGCATGGCCACCATCTTTCGCAGCCGACCGCTCGTGCTGGCCTCGTGCGCCGCGGCGATCTATGGCCTCGTGCAGCTCACACTGGTCGGCTTCATGGTGCTGTTCCTGACCGAAGTCTTCAGGTACCCCGTTGTGCTAGCCGGTGTGCTGCTCGGGTGGGCGCAGATGGCCGGCGTGGTGGCGCGGGTGATGTGGGGCGCCCTGAGCGACGCGGTCTTCGGCGGCCGGCGGCGCGTGGTGCTGACAATCATCGGCGTCCTGACGACGTGCGTGACGCTAAGCTTGTCGCTGCTGCCAGCCGACGCGCCGCTCTGGCTCGTCGCCGCGCTGGTCGTCAGCGTGGGGCTTTCGGCCATCGGCTGGAACGGCGTGCACATGACCTTCGTCGCCGAGGTGGCCGGCCGCGAGCTGTCGGCGTCGGCGGCGGCGTTCAGCCTGATGCTCACGTACATCGGCATCATGGTCGGCCCGCCCTTGTTCGGGCGCATCGTCGACGCCACCGGCTCGTACACCGTGGGGCTCCAGGCGCTCGCGGCGCTGACCGCGCTGGCAGTGCTGATCCTCCAGACGGTGCGTGTCGAGCGAGGTCGCGTCGCCGGCACGTAGTCCGGGAGGTGGCTATGCTCAGCACACGCGCGTGCACGCTCCTCGGCATCCGGCACCCGGTGGTCCTCGGCGGCATGGGCGGGGGCACGAGCCCCGAGCTCGTCGCCGCCGTGTCGCGCGCCGGGGGACTCGGCGTCCACGCGTGCACGGGGCGCTCGGCGGAGGAGATCGCCGGCCTGGCGGGCGACATTCGGCGCCGCACCGACCGGCCCTTTGGACTGAACCTGCTGCTGTTCTTGGCCGACGACGTCGCCGTGGGAGCCGTGCTGGCGGTCCGGCCGCGGGTCTTCTCGACCGCCTGGGCCAGGCGCGAGCAAGACCTCCGCGGGTGCTTCGCGCGGGCGCACGATGTCGGGGCGAAGGTGATGCACATGGTCTCGACGGTCCCGGAGGCCACGCGCGCCGCGGAGGCCGGCGCCGACCTGATCGTCGCTCAGGGCACGGAGGGAGGCGGGCACGTCGGCCTGATGGGCACGATGGTGCTCGTCCCGCTCGTCGCCCGCGCTGTGGCCCCGGTGCCGGTGCTTGCCGCCGGCGGCGTGGCCGACGGCGGCGGCCTGGCGGCGGCGCTGCTGCTCGGCGCCGAGGGCGTGCTGCTCGGCACGCGCTTCCTGGCCAGCACCGAGGCGCCGCTACCCGAGCGCTACAAGCAGGTGATCATCGCCAGCGACGGCCACGACACGCTGCTCACCGAGATTCCGGACATCGCCACCGGCCGAGTCTGGCCGGGGGCCTATTCGCGCGTCGTGCGCAACCGGCTCATCGAGGAGTGGTGCGGCCGCGAGGGCGAGCTGCGCTACCGGCGTGGTGAGGTGCTGGCGCGCACACAGCAGGCGCGCGAGGCCGGCGACCCGAGCTATGGCGCGCTGTTCATTGGCCAGACGGCCGGGCTGATCGCGTCCATCGAGCCGGCGGCGACGATCGTCGAGCGCGTTGTCGCGGAAGCTGAGGCGCTCCTCCGGCAGCGCGCTCCGGCGCTGCTGGACTCGGCGATATCGTAGGCGCTTCCGCCGGCGGTGGCGTAGCCTCGGCACGCCTTTGCCGGAACGTCTTGCTCCTTGGGGCGGGGTCAGAGGGAGTCGCCTACGTCCCTGCGAGACATCAGCGAGGAATGAAAAGCTGCCAGCGCGGTAGGGAGGGGGAGTGCAGGGGGAGCGAAGCCCCCTCTGCGTTAACCCCTTGGGGGCGGGGCGAGGTCACCGCAGTGAGCGATCGACCCTGACGAGGTGCCATGGGGACGCTCGAAGCGCTGGTGCGTGAGGTCGTCGGCGAAGTCGTCGCCGCCAGCCCCGAGCGGTTGGACGACTACCGCCACGGGCGGCCGGGCGCGTTCGGCTACTTCGCCGGGCGCGCGGTGGGCACGGTGCGACGGCGTGCCGGACGCGACCTAGCGGACGGCGAGCGCCGCCTGGTCTGGCAGCGGCTCTGGGAGCACTTGGAGGCGCAGCGCTGAGACCGGTGTGCGCCTGCGAGGGGTATTCGCGTAGGGGGTGAACCCTGTGTTCGCCCACGGAATGGGGGCGAACACGAGCTGCGCTCCGATGCGACGCGCCCGCAGCAGCGCGCCGGCGCGGACCATCCGCCCTAGCGCTGCACCTCCCACAGCAGGTGCGCCAGCTCGGGTACGATCAGCTTCGTCATCGCCAGGCGCACGCCGTTGACTGAGCCGGGCAGGGCGAAGACGAGCCGGTCGTGGTAGACGCCGGCCAGGGCGCGCGAGAGCATCGCCGCCGGGCCGACCTCGTCGAAGCTGAAGGCGCGGAAGAGCTCACCGAAGCCGTCCATGCGCTTGGCCAGCAGCGGCTCCACAGCCTCGTATGTCGTGTCACGCCGCGCGATGCCCGTGCCGCCGGTGAGGATGACAACCTCGCAAAGCTCCTGAAAGATGAGGCCGTTGAGCGCGCCGCGCACCTGCTGCACGTCGTCGCGTGCCCAGCGTCGCCCGGCGATCGCGTGTCCGGCGTCGGCCAAAAGGCTGGCGATGAGATCGCCGCCGGGGTCGTCGTCCGCACCGCGCGTGTCGCTGACGGTGATGACGCCACAGCGCACTGCGGGCTGACCGGCGCGCCGGCGGTGCTCCTCGGTGCTCACAGCGGTCCTCCCTGCCCTTCATCGGCTGTTATAGCATGTACTCCTGCGAAAATACCCCTCCTGCGAAAATACCCCTCTCCTGTGAAAATACCCCTCCCGGCGTCTGCCCTGCCCCACCCCAAACAGGTTCCCAGAGGTCGCCGAAGGCGACCTCTGGGCTCCCCGCCCGCTCCGCTCCCCCTCTCCGAGTCGGAGAGGGGGCCGGGGGGTGAGGTCCATCCCCCTGCGGCGCAGCGCTTTTCATTCATCGCTGGCGTCGCGCAGCGACATGGGCAACTCGGCGGGGCGGCCGTGGCACGACTTGGCGAGTGGGCGTAGGAAGCTGGCGCTGGCGCGAAGGGTACGCTCCAGCGGGGGCGAAGCACCGCTTTGGAGACGTTCGTGAGCGTGCACTGGGGCCAGCGCCACAGGCGAGCGCTTTCGGCAGAGTGCCGGGAGCGGCAGCGTCGCCCGGCGAGCGCACCGGTCCAGCGCCACGCTGTATGATGCCGGCACGACGACGCGCAGAGAGGGGTGAGGCATGCCGGAGGTCGTCCTGTCCGGCCACACCTGGTACTACGAGCGCCGTGGCCACGGGGCGCCGCTCGTGATGCTGCACGGCGCGCTCGGCACCGGAACCTCCGAGTTCCGCTACCAGCTCGAGCCGTTCGCCGAGGGTCATGAGATCATCGTGCCCGACTTCCCTGGCTACGGGCGGTCGTCGCCGCGCGCGGAGTTCGCCACCGACTTCTACGCGCAGGACGCGCGCGACGTGGCGGCCCTGATCGCGGAGGTCGTCGGCCGGCCGGTGCACCTCTTCGGCTTCAGCGACGGGGGGATGATCGCCCCCCTCGTCGCCGCCGGCTGGCCGCAGCTCGTGCGCTCGCTGGTGCTGGAGAGCGCCCAGGCGGTCATCGACGAGCAGACGATGCAGGCC
>JACQUS010000104.1 GCA_016210125.1 Chloroflexota bacterium
CGCCGCGTCGATGGTCTCCACGCTGTAGGTGGAGTTGTCCAGGGTGTCGACCCTGACGTTGTCCACCGACAGGACGAGGGCGGTCACCGCGCCGATGGAGAAGCTGTAGAGCTCGCCAGGATTCGCACCCACTTGCACGGTGAACATCGCTGGAGCCTGGTTCAGCAGGTTGATGTTGTTGAACTTGGTCTGGCTGGCGATGCCGTCGAGGGAGACGGTGAGCTGGTCGAGCTCGGCCTTGACGGCGGTGCGGTCCGAGGTGGAGAGCACGCTGGTGGCGGCCTGGACGGACAGCTCGCGCATGCGCTGCAAGATGGTCGTGACCTCTTGGAGGGCGCCCTCGGCGGTCTGGGCGAGGGAGACGGCATCTTGGGCGTTGCGGTTGGCGGTCTGCAGGCCGCGGACCTGGGCGCGCAGCTTCTCGGAGATGGTCAGGCCAGCGGCGTCGTCGGCGGCGCGGTTGATGCGCAGGCCTGAGGAGAGCTTCTCGACGGACTTGGCCAGGTTCATATTGGCGAGGGTGAGGTTGCGCTGGGCGTTGATGGCCATGACGTTGGTGTTGATGCGCATCGCCGATCCTCCCTGCGTCCCGCCACGAAGCGTTCCCGCGCGCTCCGTAGCCGGTCCCAGCCGCTGGCTGGTCAGCTTCCCTGCTTCTACATAGAGACTCGACTTCGCGAGCTCGCGCCGATGTAGGGCCACCCCGCATCCGGGCCGACACATGCCCCCAAGGAGTGCGCCACGGCGCCCTACCGGAGGCGCCAGGAGCGCCTATGCCGGCCCGTTTGGTGAGGTTCGGCCCTTGGGAGGAGGTGGCCTCAGCGCCTCGGCCCCCTCGCCGGCGTCGAGCCTTCGCCCTTATACCAATTCGCCGTGCCCAGACCGTATGTGTGACGGCCGTTCCGTAGGGGCGGGGCTTGTCCCCGCCCGTGGCGGCGGCGTGGCGGGGGACAAGCCCCCGCGCTACGCTCGGGGCCATCATGTATGGCCTTTGTCAGCGAACTCGGTCTTACTCACGCGCGGGGAGGGGAACCCGCAGGAGCAAAGAGGCAGGCGAGTCCAAAGGGGGCCTTGCTCCCTGCGGGCCGCCGCGGTGGAGTGCGGCGCCGCGCCCGCCTGGCCGACCGCGCCTGCAAGGCCTAGGCGAACTGGTATAAGATGATTATCGTCGCAGAGGAGGTCGGGGCATGCGCTTCCTCGCCACGCACGAGCTGCCCGATGAGCAGGCCGAGTTCGGTTACGACGACCTTACGCCCGGCCAGCGCTTTCCGCCGTACGGCTTCGCCCTCACGCGCGACGATGTGCTCGCGTACGTCGAGGCCACCGAGGATGACTTGCCGCTCTACCGCGATGAGGCGGCGGCGCGGCGGGCCGGCTTGCGCGGGCTGGCGGCGCCGCCGACGATCCTGGGCATCGTCGGGCTGCTCAAGGCGGCCCTCGGGCGGCGCTGGCCCGACAGCACGCTGCACCTGCGCCAGACCTTCGAGTTCTTCGACTATCCGCTCGTGGACGAGCCACTGACGCTGGTCGTCGTCGTGGGGCCGAAGGAGGAGCGCAAGGGCCGGCGCTACCTCACGCTGATCGGCGAGACACACGACGCTGCTGGGCGCCTGCTGGTGGGCACGCACAGCACGCTGCTCTACGGCTGGCGCGCGCCGGCCGTCGGGGACGGTGGGTCGCCGGTCCCGGCCACGGCGCGGGCCGCAGGCCGCTCGGCCGAAGCCCAAGCCCCGTCGCCCGGCGCCGGCAGCGCGACACCAGCCCAAGCGGCCGCGGCGGCCGGCGATGAGCTGCCGGCGCTCGTGCGGGCGGCCACGCGCGAAACCATCCGGCGCTACGCGCTGGCCTCCGGCGGGCGGGCGCGCATCCACCTCGATCCTGACTACGCGCGCAGCGTCGGGCTGCCCGACGCCGTCGCCCACGGGCTCATGGTGCTGACCTACGCCGACCAGATGCTGGCCCGAGCGCTCGGCCCCACCTGGCACCGTGGCGGGCGGCTGGAGCTGACCTTCCTGGCTCCGGTGCTGGCCGGCAGCGCGCTCACGGTGCGCGCGCGGCGCGCCACGGCCGACGACGGGCGGGCGGCGTTCGAGCTCTCGTGCACCGACCAGGGCGGCCGGCTCGTGCAGATCGGCCGCGCGACGGCCTAGGAGGCGAGCATGACCGAGACCATGCAGCGCGCCGAGCGCGCCCCCGCCGAGGTCGCGGTCGCCGTCGTCGATGCCGATGTGCACCCCGCGCCGCGGTCGGCTGCCGAGCTGGGCGCGTACCTGCCCGAGCCCTGGCGCAGCCAGGAGTGGCCGAAGCGCCTGTTCAGCGGCGGCAGCGGCGACACGCTCGCCTTGTACACCGCGCCGGGCAAGGCCCAGCGCGGCGACGCGCACCCGCCCGGCGGCGGGCCACCCTGCTCCGACCCGGCGTTCACCGAGCGGCAGCTCTTCGGCGACGCGGCGGTCGACATGGCTATCCTCATCCCGCTCACCGCGCCGCGGCCCATGGCCAATCCGGAGCACGAGGCCGCGGCGGCCGCGGCGACGAACGCCTGGCTCGCGACGACCTGGCTCTCGAGGTACAACGGCCACGGCCGCTACCGCGGCACACTGCGCGTCGGCACCGGCAGCGCCGAGCTGGCGGTGCGCGAGATCGAGCGCTGGGCCGGCCACGCCGGCTTCGTGCAGGTGATGCTCAACCCTTACGTGCGCGCGCCCCTCGGGCAGCCACAGTACTACCCCATCTACGAGGCCGCAGCGCGCCACGACCTGCCGGTGGCCGTGCACGTCAACCGTGGCGGCGGGATGGCGCTGCTGACGCCCCTCGGGTACGTTTCGTACTTCTGGGAGCATCACGCTCTTTATCCGCTGCTCTTCGCCACGCACCTCGCTAGCCTGCTCTGCGAGGGCGTCTTCGAGCGCTTCCCGACCCTTACCTTCGTGTTCGTCGAGGGCGGCTTCGGCTGGTTCCTGCCCCTGCTCTGGCGACTGGACAAGCACTGGCACGCGCTGCGCTCGGAGATTCCGGCGCTGCGCCGTCGTCCGTCCGACTACGTCCGCGAGCACATCCGCTTCACCAGCCAACCCATCGAGGAGCCCCAGGAGCCAGCGCACTTGACGCGCGTGCTCGAGTGGCTCGACGCCGAGCGCATCCTGCTGTTCGCCACCGACTACCCGCACTGGGACGGCGACTACGACCCTAAGCGGCTCTTCCGCGGCCTCTCGGCCCATGCTCGCCAGCGCATCCTCTGCGAGAACGCCCGCGAGCTCTACAGGCTGCCACCAGCGCGGCCGGCAGACGGCACTTGAAACGCCGCCACGGTTTGACTTAGGATAACGGCACGCGGGGGTCCTGCCGACCATCCTGCGCCGGCGCGTTCTCGCCCGACCTCGCCACGAGCGGGCGATGCCCGATCGGCAGCGGGCGTCCTTCCCGCGCCGGGTCGCCGAAGCACCGGCGGAACGGTCGAGCCGGCGACCCGACGCCAGCGCTGCACATGAACGGCTGTTACGAAGGGAGCGAGCGATGGCACAGACGGTAGGCATTGCCGAGGCGCGGACGCCGGCCGAGGTGGCGGTCGAGATCGTCGACGTCGACGTCCATCCGGCGCCGCGCAGCAACGACGAGGTGCGCGCGTACATCCCCGAGCCGTGGCGCAGTCGGCCGTGGCCGGAGCAGGTCTTTGCCCCCGTGCCGTCGCCGATCTACGTCTCACCCGGCTTCGGGCCACTGCGGCGCACCGACAAGGGCTGGGACATGCCCATCAACAGCCAGCGCCGCGATGCCACGCCGCCGAGTGGCGGGCCGGCATGCTCGGACCCCGCGTTCGCCGAGAAGCAGCTTTTCCAGGACGCCGGCGTCGACATCGCCATCCTTCTCCCGCTGTCGTTCGGCCGCCCCATGTCGAACCCGGACCACGAGGCCGCCTGCGTCGCCGCGGTGAACACCTGGCTGGCCGAGACCTGGCTGTCGCGCTACAACGCCCACGGCCGCTACCGCGGGGCCATCCGCATCAGCGCCGAGGAGCCCGAGCTGGCCGCGCGGGAGATCGAGCGCTGGGCCGGCCACCCCCATTTCGTCGAGGTGATGCTCGTGCCGTACGCGAGCACGCCGTTCGGCCAGCCGTACTACGACCCGATCTACGAGGCCGCTGCGCGCCACGACCTGCCCATCGCCATCCACGTCAACCGCGGCGCGGGCATGACCCTGCTCACCCCCGTCGGCCACGCCTCGTACTTCTGGGAGCACCACGGCAGCTACCCGCTGCTCTACGGCACGCAGCTCATCAGCCTGCTCTGCGAGGGCGTCTTCGAGCGCTTCCCCAGCCTCAAGATCGGCTTCATCGAGGGCGGCGTGAGCTGGGCCGCGCCCCTGCTCTGGCGCCTGGACAGGCACTGGCGCGAGCTGCGCTCCGAGGTTCCGGCGCTGCGCCGCCGGCCGTCCGACTACGTGCGCGAGAGCGTGCACTTCAGCACGCAGCCCATCGAAGAGCCGCGCGAGGCTAAGCACCTCGACCGCGTCCTGGAGTGGCTCGGCGCTGAGCGCACACTGCTGTTTGCCACCGACTACCCGCACTGGGACGGCGACTACGACCCCAAGCGGCTCTTCCGCGGCCTGCCTGCGGACGTGCGCCGGCGCATCATGCGCGACAACGCGCTGGAGCTGTTCAGGCTGCCGCTCACGCGCCCGGCCGATCGGGCCGCGGCGTAGCGCGACGTCGCGCACAGGGAGTGAGCCTATGGCACGGCACGTCGTCGGACGCGTAGAGGAGCTGCCGCCGGGCAGCCACAGGGTCGTCCCGGTCGGCCGCCGCGGCGTCGGCGTCTTCAACGTCAACGGCGCGTTCTACGCGCTCTACAACGTCTGCCCACACGCCGGCGGGCCGCTCTGTCTCGGCCCGGTGACCGGCACGACGGAAGCCATCGGGCCGTACCAGGTCCGCTGGGTCCGCGACGGCGAGATCCTGCGCTGTCCCTGGCACGGCTGGGAGTTCGACCTCAGGACCGGCTGCACGATTACCGAGCCGGTCGAGCGCGTGCAGAGCTATCCCGTCCGCGTCGAGGACGGGCTGGTGATCCTGGAGACTTAGAAGCGGTCAGCCATCAGCCGTCAGCTATTAGCAGGCTGCCGCCAGCCGCTGCCCTGTAGCCGTGGACGGGCGGCGGAGCTGAAAGCTGACAACTGATAGCTGATAGCTGATAGCTGATAGCTCAGAGGGAGGAACGGGCGTGGCCAAGAGCGCGAGCGCATCCACCGAGGTCGCCGTCAAGGTCGCAGTCAAGGTCGTCGACGCGGCCGTCCATCCGCTGGTCAAGAACGCCAACGACCTGCGCGACTACCTGCAGGAGCCCTGGCGCAGCCGGCCGTTCCCTGGCCCGGAGCGCTACTTCTATCCGCACCCGACCGGCGAGTACCGCGCCGACGCCCGCCCGGCCGAAGGGCTGCCCGGCTCCGATCCCACTCTACTGGCCGGCCAACTCTTCGACCAGGCCGGCGTGGACTACGCCATCCTCTTGCCGCTGACCCGCGGCCTGCTGCCCGACGTCGACCTGGCGGCGGCCATCTGCGCGGCGACGAACGACTGGCTGGCCGATACCTGGCTCTCCAAGTACAACCAGCACGGCCGCTTCCGCGGCACGCTCCGCATCAGCCCGGGCGATCCCGCCCAGGCCGTCCGCGAGATCGAGCGCTGGGCCGGGCACCCGCACTTCGTGCAGATCGGCATCACCATGCAGGCCCACCACCCCTACGGCCAGCGGCAGTACTTCCCGATCTGGGAGACGGCAGCGAAGCACGGCCTGCCGGTGGTCATCCACGCCGACGGCGGCTCCAGCGTCGACTTCTGGCCGACGCCGGCTGGCTACCTCACGCACTTCATCGAGTACAGCACCTTTTATCCGATCAACTTCGCCTACCACCTGGCCTCGTTCCTGGCCGAGGGCGTCTTCGATCGCCTGGAGCGCTTCGTCGTCGTCTTCGCCGACGGCGCGCACGACATGCTGGCGCCACTCATCTGGCGCATGGACAAGGACTGGCGGCCGACGCGCCACGAGATGCCCTGGATGCAGCACCTGCCGACGGCGTACCTGCGCGACCACGTGCGCTTCTGCGCGCACCGGCTTGAGGGGCCGGACGACCCGGCGATGCTGGCCGAGTGGCTGGAGATCGGCGATGCCGGAAGCCTGCTCATGTTCGCCAGCAACTACCCGCAGTGGGACTACTTCGACCCGCGCCAGGCGTTCCACGGCATCCCCGATGCGCTCCGCCAGCGCATCATGTGCGAGAACGCCCGCGCGCTCTACAAGCTGCCGGCAACGCGGCCGGCGTAACCTAACCCCCGGCCCCTCGCCGCAGCGAGTCGGCTCGGGCGACCTTCCCGACACGGGAAGGGGGAGCGGGATTGGCCGCGCTGCTGCCGCCTCGCCTCCTGTAAAATGCACGCTGCCAGCGCCGCGCTAGGGAGCCAGCTTCTAACGACCTCCTGGGGCGTGTCGTATGCCAGCGAGCGGTCTAAGCACCTACCGCGCCGCCATCGAGCGAGAGGTCCGCGCCGGCGCGACCACCGAGCACACGTTTCGACCCGGGCTGAAGGCGCTCTTGGAAGCGCTTGGGCCGGACATCGTGGCCATCAATGAGCCAAAACGTGTGGCCTGCGGCGCGCCGGACTTCGTCGTCGCGCGCTCTAGCAAGCACGGCCCCCTTACGCTAGGCTACGTCGAGACGAAGGACCTCGGTGTGGCGCTGGACGGGGCCGAGCGCAGCGAGCAGCTACAGCGCTACCGCGCGGCGCTCCACAACCTCGTCCTCACGGACTACCTGGAATTCCGCTGGTACGTGGACGGTGCACTGCGCCAAACGGCCCGCATCGGCGACCTCGACGGCCACGGCCGCGTCGTCGCCCACAAGGCAGGCGAGACAGCCGTCGAGGAGTTGCTGCGGCTTTTTCTAGCGCACCAGCCCGAGCCGATCGCTCGGCCACGCGAGTTGGCCGAGCGCATGGCCCGACTGACGCGCATGGTGCGCGACATCATCGTCCAGGCCTTCGAGAGGAAGGAGGCTTCCAAGACCCTCCAGGATTTGCGCAAGGCCTTCGAGGAAGTGCTTCTGCCCGGCCTCTCGGCAGCCGACTTCGCTGACATGCTGGCGCAGACGTTCGCCTATGGTCTCTTCGCCGCTCGCTGCCAGCACCAAGGGTCCGCACCCTTCCGCCGCCACGACGCCGCCTACGAGATTCCGCGCACGAACCCGTTCCTGCGCCAGCTCTTCGGCACTCTTGCCGGGCCAGCGCTGGACGACGAGCCTTTCGTGGGCTTCGTTGACGACCTGGCGCAGTTGCTGGCGGAAACCGACATGGCCGCCGTCCTGGCCGACTTCGGCCAGGCCACTCGGCAGGAGGACCCGATCGTCCACTTCTACGAAACGTTCCTGAAAGCCTACGACCCCCGGCTGCGGGAGATGCGCGGCGTATACTACACCCCCGAACCGGTCGTGTCCTACATCGTGCGCTCGGTCGATCACCTGCTCAGGACGCGCTTCGGCTGCGCCCTCGGGCTGACGGACGCCTCGCGGGTCTCTGGTACACCTGCGTTGCATCGTGTGCTCATTCTCGACCCGGCTTGCGGCACGGGCACCTTCCTCTACGCCGTGGTCAACCTCATACGCGCGGCGTTCATGGAGCAGGGCAACGCCGGGAAGTGGTCCGGCTACGTGCGCGAGGACCTGCTGCCCCGGCTGTTCGGCTTCGAGCTTCTCATGGCGCCGTATGCCGTGGCACACCTGAAGCTCGGCATGCAGCTCGCAGCGCAGGACCTGCCCGAGGACATGCGCCGCAACTGGGCCCACGACTTCCAGAGCGGCGACCGCCTGGGCGTCTACCTCACCAACTCGCTGGAAGAGGCCCTCAAGAAATCTGAGCTGCTGCTGGGATCGGCCATCGCCGATGAGGCCAACGCCGCCGCCGAGATCAAGCGCGACCGGCCCATCATGGTCGTGCTCGGCAATCCCCCCTACTCTGGCCACTCGGCGAATCGGGGAGCCTGGATTCGGCGGCTCGTCAGCGACTACTACCAGGTGGACAGCAAGCCCCTCGGCGAGCGCAACCCCAAGTGGCTGCAAAACGACTACGTGAAGTTCTTGCGCTTTGGGCAGTGGCGCATCGCGCTGACCGGGCAGGGCGTCCTGGCCTTCATCACCGACCACAGCTATCTGGACAGCCCGACGTTCCGCGGCATGCGCCAGCAGCTTATGAACGCCTTTACA
>JACQUS010000122.1 GCA_016210125.1 Chloroflexota bacterium
CGTTTGCTGCGCGAGGTACTCGGACAAGTGCAGCCGTTGCTCATACGGCTTGCCTAGGTTATAGGGAGGGGAGGTCACGACAAGTCCGACGAAACCGGACGGGATGTCCCTCAGTAGGTCACGGCAATCGCCCTCGAACAACACCACGTCGGACGTGCGGTCAAAGGCGGGACTGATTCGCAGGGAGCCCTGGCTCGTCACCACCTTGACCCTCCAGTGCCTGCACCAACTCCAAAGGCTACCATATAGCTCGCCTAGTGCGCCCGCCGGCTGTCGGCCCGATTATGCGCTCACACGATGCCCGCTTCCCTCAGCCCCAGGACCTCCGCCGCGCTCAGCCCCAGCAGCTCGCCCAGCACGGCCTCGGTGTGCTCGCCGAGGTGCGGCGCCGCGCCGGGCTCGGCCTCCGGGCTGGCCGACAGCTTGACCGGCCGCCCGACTAGCTTGACCGTCCCGCCCAGCCCGTCCGGCACGTCGAGTAGCATGCGCCGCGCGGCGACGTGCGGGCAGGAGAACAGGTCGCTGGCGCGCTGGACCGGCGCGCTGGGCACGTCGTGCTCCAGCAAGATGGCCGCCGCTTCCTGCGGTGTCTTGTCGGCCAGCCAGCCCTCGATGAGCGGCCGCAGCAGCGTGCGGTCGTGGTCGGCGCGCAGCGCCGGCGTCCCAAGCTGCGGGTGCTCCAGGAGATCCGGGCGACCCATCGCCGCGCACAGTCGCCGCCATTGGTCCTGCGTCAATGCGCCGATGCCGATGTAGCCGTCCTTGGCGCGGAAGACGCTGTAGGGCGCGTTGAGCGTGCGCTCGCCGCGCCGCATGTGCTCGCCCGTCACGCCATAGACCATCACGGCGCGCTCGGCAACGGCCGTGAGCGCGTCGTACATGCTCACGTCGACGTGCTGGCCCTGGCCGGTCGCGCCGCGCTGCCAGAGCGCCAGCATGACGCCGTAGGCCGTCAGCATCGCCGGGATGACGTCGCCGACGGCGCCGGGGATCACGACCGGCGGCCCGTCCGGCTCGCCGTTCAGGTCCATCAGGCCGCTGTACGCCTGCGCGACGAGGTCCAGCGCCATGCGCTCCCAGTAAGGGCTCTCGTAGATGTCGCTATGGCCAAAGCCGGAGATCGTCGCGTAGACCAGCCGAGGGTTCAGCTCGCGCAGCGCCGGCCAGCCGAGGCCGAACCGCTCCATCGTGCCGGGCTGGAAGTTCTCCAGCAGCACATCGGCGTGGCGCACGAGGCCGCGGAGCAGCTCCTGCCCCGTCGGATGGCCGAGGTTCAGCGTGACGCTGCGCTTGTCGCGGGCGAAGCGCATGAAGTAGGCTGAGACGCGGCGCCCGTCGCGCTCGATGAACGGCCCGAACTGGCGCGTTAGATCGCCGACGCCCGGGCGCTCGATCTTGATGACCTCGGCGCCGGCGTCGGCCAGCATCATCGCGCAGTACGGCCCGGCGATCATCTGTGTTACGTCGAGCACCCGGATGCCGCGGAGCGGCCCTTGCTGCGCCATACTCCCGCACCTCCACAGAGGCCGAATTCGCCTATCTGTAAATAGCCCTGGCGGGCGGCCCCACCCCACCCCAAGTAGATTCCCCAAAGGGGGCTTCGCCCCCTTTGCATTCCCCCTTTGCATTCCCCCTTTGTGGCCGCGTTCAGGTGCGGTGCGCCTGCCTCAAAAACAGCGGGTGTTCTTGGCGCAGTGGCGACGCCGCGCCGGGGGGTGCCGGCTCCGGCGGTGGGTCCTATAGCCCCAGCCGCTCGCGCAGCAGCCGCGTCGCTAGCTGCGCGTTGGCCTTGCCGCCGGTAGCGCGCATCACGCCGCCGAGGAGCGCGCCAATAGCCTGCTGCTTGCCGGCCTGCACGTCGGCCACGGCCTTCGCGTTTTGCTGGATGACCTCGTCGATGATGCGCTCCAGCTCGGCCGTGTCGCTGACCTGCCGCAGCCCGCGCTGCTCGACCAGCGCCGCCGGCTCGGCGCCGGTACGATAGACCTCCGCCAGCACATCCTTGGCGCTGGCCGGCGAGATCGTGCCCTTCTCGACCATGCTGAGCAGCTCCGCCAGCCGCTCGGCCGTCACCTGGCCCACGTCCACGACGCCTGGCCCGCTGCGGCCGAGGCGGAAGACCTCGCCGGTGATCCAATTGGCCGCGGCCCGCACCGGGGCGCCACGCGCCACGGCCTGCTCGAACAGGTCGGCCGTGCTCAGGCTCTCGGCGAGCTGCGCCGCCACGTCGGCCGGCAGGCCGTGCTCGCGGGCCAGCCGCACGCGCTTGGCGTCGGGCAGCTCGGGTATGCGCGCGCGGAGCTCCTCCAGCCAGGCGGGCGTGACCACCAGCGGCGGCAGGTCGGGCTCGGGAAAGTAGCGGTAGTCGTGCGCGTATTCCTTCGTCCGCTGGCTCACGGTGATGCTGCCCGTCTCGACCCAGCCGCGCGTCTCCTGCTCGATGCGCTCGCCGCGCTCCAGGGCGGCGACCTGCCGCTCGGCCTCGAACTCGAGCGCCAGCACGACCGCGCGGAAGGAGTTCATGTTCTTGACCTCGACCTTCACACCGAGCTCGCGCTCTCCGCGCCGACGCACCGAGACGTTGGCGTCGCAGCGGAATGCGCCCTCCTCCATGTTGCCGGTCGAGACGCCGAGGTAGCGCAGGATGGCGCGCAGCTTGGCCAGGTAGCGCCCGGCCTCCTCGGCCGACTGGATCTCCGGCTCGGAGACGATCTCCATAAGCGGCACGCCGGAGCGGTTCACGTCCACCAGGCTGACAGCCTGCCCGTCCGGACCGCGGCGGTGGTAGAGCTTGGCCGTGTCCTCCTCCAGATGCACGCGGCGGATGCCGACGCGGCGCGCGGTCCCGTCCGGCGCGTCGAACGCCAGCCAGCCCTCGCGGCAGAGCGGCAGCGCGTACTGCGAGACCTGGTAGCCTTTCATCAGGTCGGGGTAGTGGTAGTTCTTACGGTCGAACCGACTGAACTGGGCGATGGCGCAGTTGAGCGCCAGCCCGGTCATGATCGTCTTCTCGACGGCTGCGCGGTTGATCGTCGGCAGCACGCCGGGCAGCCCCAGGCAGATCGGGCACACGAGCGTGTTCGGCGGCGCGCTGGCGTACTCCGCCGCGCAGCGGCAGAACATCTTGCTGCGCGTCAGGACCTGCGCGTGGACCTCGAGCCCGATGACAATCTCGTAGTCGGTCATCGTGCGTCGCTTCTGCCCATATCCTGCTTCGGCGGCATGTGCCCGGCCCCCCACCCCTGGTATTGGTTCCCAGAGGAGGCTTCGCCTCCTCTGGACGCCTCACGATGCATCCGTGTCAGTTCAGCCTCTTGCACGAAGTCGCTCAAGGAAGCGCTCGATGCGCTTCAGCGCCTCCTGAATCTGCTCTAACGACGTAGCGTAGCAAGCGCGGACGTGGCCGGCGCCGCTGGGGCCGAAGGCATCGCCCGGCACGACGGCGACCTTCTCCTCCAGCAGCAGCCGCTCGGCGAACTCCGCGGCGCTCAGCCCGCTGCTGGCGACGGACGGGAAGACGTAGAACGCGCCCCGCGGCTCGAAGCACGTCAGCCCCAGGCAGTTGAAGCCGGCGACGATCAGCCGGCGGCGGCGATCGTAGTCGCGCACCATCGCCTGCACGTCTGCCTCGCCGCTGCACAGAGCCTCCAGCGCCGCGCGCTGGGCGACGATCGGCGCGCAGAGCGCGCCGTACTGGTGAATCTTGAGCAAGCCATCGAGCAGCGCGGCCGGCGCCGCGGCGTAGCCGATGCGCCAGCCGGTCATGGCGTACGCCTTCGAGAAGCCGCCGAGCACGATCGTGCGCTCGCTCATGCCCGGCAGCGTCGCGAAGCAGATGTGCTCGACGCCGTACACCAGGCGGTCGTAGATCTCGTCCGAAATCACCAGCAGGTCGTGCTCGGCCGCGAACGCGGCGACCTGCGCAAGCTGATCACGGGTCATCACGGCGCCGGTCGGGTTGTTCGGGTAGCCGATGAGCAGCGCCTTCGCGCGCGCCGTCAGCCGCGCCGCCAGCTCCTCGACGCGCACGGCGAAGCCGTCCTCGGCGCGCGTCGGCACGGTGACCGGCACGCCGCCGGCCAGCATCACACCAGGCACGTACGAGACATAGCACGGCTCGGGCACCAGCACCTCGTCACCGGGATCGAGGATGGCTCGCAGCGCGAGGTCCAGCGCCTCCGAGACGCCGATCGTGATCAGCAGCTCGGTCTGCGGGTCGTAGGCCACGCCGTAGCGCTCGTCCAGGTGGCGTGCCAGGGCCTCGCGCAGCTCCAGCAGCCCGTAGTTCGATGTATACGAGGTCTCGCCGCGCTCCAGGGCGTAGATCGCCGCTTCGCGGATGTGCCACGGCGTGACGAAGTCCGGCTCGCCCACGCCCAGCGAGATGACCCCCTGCATACTCGAGAGCAGGTCGAAGAAGCGCCGAATGCCCGACGGCGGGATGGCACGCACGCGCTCGGCGAGGCGCTGCTGCTGGGCCAGACTGCGGCGCTGCGGTGCTACCATCGCTCCTCCCTCGGGCGCGCATCGCCGGCCGTCGACAGGATAGCCAGCCCACAGAGTACCAGAGCTGCGCCGAGCGCCGCCGGCGGTGTCAAGCGCTCGCCGAGCACGACGATGCCCAGTGTCGCGGCCGTCAGCGGCTCGGCCAGCGAGAGCGTCACCGCCGTGGCGACGGGCAGCAGCGCCAGCCCGCGCGCGAAGAGCGCGTACGCCGCCGTGGTGGCGACCAGACCAAGGTGCAAGGCGACGGCCATGCCGCGCGGCTGAGCGAGCCACGTGAGGTCCGCCCGCAAGAGAAGCG
Organism: Chloroflexota bacterium; assembly: GCA_016210125.1. Lineage (GTDB taxonomy): Bacteria > Chloroflexota > UBA6077 > FW602-bin22 > JACQUS01 > JACQUS01. The sequence goes on from JACQUS010000122.1 coordinate 4,805, forward strand.
GCAGAAGCAGCAGCGCCGCCAGGCAGAAGACCGCGGCCATCGCCAGGTCGGGCGGCGTGTTCTCTAGCAGCCTTTTGCTTGCCACGGTGTAGGTGGCATACGCCGCGCCCGCCCCAACCGCCAGCGCCAGTCCGAACCCATCGACCTTCGCGTCGACGCCGCGCGTCGCAGCCACGAGCAAGCTGCCGCCGCCGATGGCGAGCAACGTGGCCACCAGCCAGCGCCGGCCGGGCCGCTCACCACGCGCGAGCCAGCCCAGGGCACCGGCGAGAATCGGCGCGCTGCCGATGGCGACTGCTGTCCCGATGGCCACGCCGGCCCGGGCGACGGCCGAGAAGAAGCAAAGCTGGTAGGCGGCCATGCTCGCGGCGGCGAGCGCCGTGGCGCGCCACGGCCACCGCGCATCAGGCAGCCGCACTCCTTGCGCTCCGGCGAGAGCGAGCAAGCCCAGGCCACCGACCGCTAGCCGCGCGGCCCCGACAGCCTCGGGCTGCGCGCCGGCCGGCGCGAGACCCTGCGCCGTGCCGGTGGTGCCCCACAGCACGGCCGCCGCCAGCACCAGCAGCGGGCCGGTCGGCGCCCGCGCGCGAGCCAGTAAGTAGCTCACCATCCCGCTCATCGGCCCCCGCGACGCTACGGCGCGATCGGCAGACGCGCGGCGCGCGGCTCGTCCTCGACTAAGACGACGCCGTCCTCCTTGTAGCGCTTCAAGAGGAAGTGCGTCACCGTGCCCTGCACGCCCTCCAGCGGGGCCAGCTTGCTGGCGACGAAGGTGGCCACGTCCTTCATCGACGGCCCGACGACCAGGACCGCGAGGTCGTAGGTCCCGGACATCAGGTAGACCGAGCGCGTCTCCGGGAAACGGTAGATGCGCGCTGCCACCGCGTCGAAGCCGACGTCGCGCTGCGGGCTGACCTTCACCTCGATGAGCGCGGCCACCTGCTCGACGCCGGCGCGCTCCCAGTTCACCGAGGTGCGGAAGCCAAGGATGAGCCGGTCGAGCTCGGCCTGGGCGACGCGCTCGCGGGCCTCCTCCTCGGAGAGCCCGGTCATCGTCGCGAGCTGCCCCGGCGTTAGGCGTGCGTCGCGCTCCAGCATCTGGAGCAGGTCGATCGTCTTGGCGTCTGCCATGGATCACTCCCCTGAAAACGTCTATGCCCGCTTGCGCGGGCGCCACGGACGATGAAAATGGTCTCGCCGGCGGGCGACGCGCCCCGCACCCCAAGAAGGGGTAACAAAGGGGGCTTCGCCCCGTTTGGATTCCCCTGTCCATCCCCTATGGGCGATGGCCCGCCGCCCATTTTCGGGAGAAGTAATCCTCGTGGCTGCCGCCCGCCGCCGGGGAAGGTTACCTAAGGGGGCTTCGCCCTCTCTAGACTCCTCACAGGGGTAGGTATTGCCCGGAG
>JACQUS010000116.1 GCA_016210125.1 Chloroflexota bacterium
GCGTAGCCGACGCCCATGGTCAGCGCGTACGCGTACGGCAGCCAGAGCCATCCGCGCTCCGAGATGAGCCAGAGCAGGCCGATGGCCACGCCCACCCACGCCAGGCCGAGCGTATAGGCCACCTCGCGGCCCAGGCGATCGGCGATCAGGCCCCAGGCGACCTTCGCCGGCACACTGGCCAGGCCAATGAGCCCAGCGACCGTCGCCGCGGCGAACGCCTGGATGCCGGCATCCATCATATAGACGACTTGGTGGGCCAGCAACGGCTGCACGGAGCCGGACAGGAGCAAGAGCGCCAGCCAGAACAGCCAGAAGCGCCGCGTGCCCACGGCGCGGCGCAGGGTCCACGTGGCCTCCGGCTGCCCGGGGCTGGCCGGCGCCGGCCCCGGGGCGGCCGCCGCCGGCGGCCGCTGCGGAGGCTCGGCGGCCGGCCCCCGCCGCATAACGAACGCCAAGGGCACGACGACGAGCAGCGTCGCCGCGGCGAGCAGCAGGTAGGTCTGGCGCCAGCCGAAGGTCTCGATGAGGCGCTGCTCCAGGGGCACCAGCACCTGGATGCCCAGACCCACCCCGGCCGACACGATGCCCGTCGCCGTGGCGAGGCGCCGCTTGAACCACGTCTGGAGCACGGTGACCGTGGCCATCCAGCCGCAGGCGCCGAAGCCGACGGAGGTGAGCACGCCGAAGTAGAGGTAGAACTGCCAGAGCGTCGTGAGCCGGCTGCTGGCGGCGAAGCCCGATGCCAGCAGCAGCGCGCCGATGAGCATGACGCGCCGCGGGCCGAAGCGGTCGAGCAGCCCGCCGATGAAGGGGCTCATCAGCCCGTAGACCATGACGAAGAGCGAGAAGCCCAGCGCGCCCTCGGCGCGCGTCCAGCCGAACTCGCGCGTCAGCGCGGCGAAGAAGACCTGGAACGAGTACCAGACTGAGCCGACGAACCCGACGACGCAAAAGCACGCTGCGAGGATGCCCCAGCGCGCCCGGTCCATTGCTCGCTACGTCCTTGTGGCCGGCGCGCCGGCCGCCGGCCTCGGCCCTCGCGTGGAAGCCTACGCGCCGTGGGTAGCAGCGTCAACGTAGGGGCGTACCACGGCCCGGCGTGCGGTACACTAGGGCCAGTCGCCCAGCGTAGCGGAGAAGCAGGACCACCGGGGATGCCACCCTTCCGCCTCGTCGCGCCGTTCCAGCCGACCGGCGACCAGCCCGAGGCCATCACCAAGCTGGCCGCGGGCATCGAGCGCGGCTACCGCGAGCAGGTGCTGCTCGGCGTCACCGGCAGCGGCAAGACGTATACGATGGCCTGCGTCGTCGAGCGCGTCCAGCGACCGACGCTGGTCCTGGCGCACAACAAGACGCTGGCCGCCCAGCTCTGGGCCGAGTTCAAGGAGTTCTTCCCCGACAACGCCGTCGAGTACTTCGTGTCGTACTACGACTACTACCAGCCCGAAGCCTACATTCCGCAGTCGGACACGTATATCGAGAAAGATAGCCTCATCAACGACGAGATCGACCGCCTGCGCCACGCCACGACCCAGGCGCTGTTCACCCGGCGCGACGTGCTCATCGTCGCCTCGGTCTCGTGCATCTATAGTCTCGGCTCGCCGCAGGACTACCAGCAGACCGTCGTCCACCTGCGCCGCGGCGCGGTGCGCAAGCGCGACCGCGTCCTGCGCTTCCTGACCGATATCCAGTACGAGCGCAACGACTACCAGCTCGCGCGCGGCAAGTTCCGCGTCCGCGGCGACACGCTGGAGATCCAGCCGGCCTACGAGGAGACCGCGCTGCGCGTCGAGTTCTGGGACGACGAGGTCGAGCGCATCGTCGTCTTCGACCCGCTGACCGGCGAGGTCCTCGGCACGCGCGACGAGGTGCTGGTCTACCCGGCCAAGCACTTCATCACCACCGAGGAGAAGCTGGCCCTGGCCCTGGCCGACATCGAGGGCGAGCTGGCCGAGCGGGCGCCTTGGTTCGAGGAGCAGGGCAAGCTGCTGGAAGCGCAGCGGATCAAGCAGCGCACCGCGTTCGATATGGAGATGCTGCGCGAGACGGGCGTGTGCCCCGGCGTCGAGAACTACTCACGCCACCTCCAGCGCCGCGAGCCGGGCAGCCGGCCGTGGACGCTGCTGGACTACTTCCCCGACGACTTCCTGCTGTTCATCGACGAGTCGCACATCACGCTGCCGCAGGTCCGCGGCATGTACGAGGGCGACCGCGCGCGCAAGCAGGTGCTGGTGGACTACGGCTTCCGCCTGCCCTCGGCGATGGACAACCGCCCGCTGCGCGCCGACGAGTTCTTCGCGCACATCCACCAGGTCGTCTACGTCTCGGCCACCCCGGCCGAGTTCGAGCGCAGCCGCGCGCAGGAGATTGCCGAGCAGCTCATCCGCCCGACCGGTGTCCTCGACCCGACCATCGCCGTCAAGCCGACGCGCGGGCAGATCGACGACCTCCTCGCCGAGATCCGCACGCGCGTGGCCCGCGGCGAGCGCGCCCTGGTCACCACGCTGACGAAGAAGATGGCCGAGGACCTGGCCGACTACTTGCGCGAGCTGGGGGTTCGCGTGCACTACCTGCACTCGGAGATCGACACGCTGGAGCGCGTGGAGATCCTGCGCGACCTGCGGCTGGGCGTGTACGACGTCGTCGTGGGCATCAACCTGCTACGCGAGGGGCTGGACCTGCCAGAGGTCTCGCTAATCGCCATCCTCGACGCCGACAAAGAGGGCTACCTGCGCTCCGAGACCTCGCTGATCCAGACCGTCGGCCGCGCCGCGCGCCACGCCGAGGGCCACGTGATCATGTACGCCGACACGCTCACCGCCTCGATGCGCCGCGCCGTCGACGAGACGGCGCGCCGCCGGCGCTACCAGGAGGAGTACAACGAGCGCCACGGCATCGTCCCCAAGGGCATCAAGAAGGCTGTGCGCGACCTGACCGACCGCGTGCGCGCCGCCGAGCAGCGCGCGCCGTACCACGTCGAGCGCGTGCTGCCGCCGGAGGAGATGCAGCGGCTGATCAACGACCTGGAGCGGCAGATGCGCCAGGCGGCCAAGGCGCTGGAGTTCGAGCGCGCCGCCGAGCTGCGCGACCAGATCGTCGCCCTGCGCAAGGCACTGGTCGAGCAGCGGCCGCTGCTGGTGGGCGCCGAGGAGCTGCCCACGTGGCGGCCGAACGGCCCGCCGCGCGACGGCTTGGCGGCCGACGGCGGCATCCGCCTGCCGGCCGTGCGCCCCGGCCTGCGCCCGCGCCACGGCGGCAAGCGCCACGGGCGGCGGTGAGGGGGTGGAGATGGCCGAGGAAGCACCGTTTACTGGGGGGCCACTATGGAGCGCCATCACTTTACCGTAATCCTGGAGCGCGAGGAGGAGGGGGGCTATCATGCCTTCTGTCCTGCCCTCCGAGGATGTCATACCCAGGGCGATACCCTGGAGGAAGCCCTAGCCCATGTCCGCGAGGCGATAGCGGCATACTTGGAGAGCCTTCGGAAGCATGGCGAGGCTGTGCCGGTGGAGGCAGATCGGGGAGTGTACATCCGGCGGCGATGATGCTTCGCCTTCACCGCGATGCCGCGGACGCGCTTCCTCACGGCAGATCGGGGAGTGTACATCCGGCTACGATGATGCTATGCTGGCCGCGCGCGCCCGATGCACTGTGGTTGAGTGCGCAGATGAGGAGGGCTCCTGCGTGGCTGTCACCCAACCGACGCCGGGCACGATAGAAGGATTGGCCCAATTCGCCGAGGCTTCGCTTAGCGCGGACGCCCATGGGCTTGCCGCCCGGCGGACTCCTCTGAACATTGCGCACGAGAGGACGTGTGACTGCCCATCCAAGCACCTGAACTGCCTGACGGCGAAGGAGTGGACCAAGTATCAGGTAGCCATTTGGCGTTTTTCGTACGAAGCGCGGGATATTCGGGACAAGAATCTTCACCCTGCGACCTTCCCGATCGCATTAGCCAAGCGTGCGATTGAGCTTTTCACCCACAAGGGCGAGCTGGTGCTGGACCCCTTCGTGGGTAGCGGGACAACCCTCGTTGCGGCACAGGATCTTGACCGCAACGCGCTCGGTTTTGACCTGCAGCCTCAGTACTTAGAACTTTCCAAGAAACGCTTGGCGCAGCGGGCCATGCTCAATCGAAGCGAGCAACTGGCCATATGCGACGATGCGCGCAGCATCCCAAGCTATCTGCGGCCAGAGAGCGTCGGCCTGATCTTCACCTCGCCGCCCTACGCCAACATGCTCAACCGCCGGCGCCGCAACAAGAGCCGTCGGTCGGACGACAGAAAAAACGACCAGTATTTGAAAGTCGAGCAGTATTCTCAGGATCCCAGAGACCTCGGCACTCTCCACGTCGATGACTACGCGAGGGCGATGGCTGATATCTTCAAGGCTCTTCTCCCATTGCTCAGGCCAAGGGCCCACTGCGTAGTCAACATAACCGACCTATGGTGCGAGAATCAGCGCCTCACGACGCACATGCTGCTTACCGAGGCGTTTCGTGGAGTCGGTTATGAGCTGCGTAATATCATCATTTGGGACCGCACTAACGTCGTGAACCGCATCGGCATCTTCGGGTGGCCATCCAATTACATCACGCTCGGTACGACGTTCGAATATCTCCTCGACTTCTGGAGGCCGGGCGGTTCGTCAGCCTAGAACACGAGGACCGGCGCGCATTGGTGGGGGCTGGGCGTGCTTGGCGAACGAGAGAAACTGCAGAGGGCGGTGCGGCAACTGAGCCAGCGCGAGATGCCGGACTCGAGGCAAATCATAGAGCTGGCCTTCCGAGAATTAGGCATCACTCCTAGTACGATCGGTCGCGATGAGGTAGCGAGAGACTTCAACCGATTACTGCGGGAGGTTTTCGCGAAGACGCTTGAGGTATTCGAGCGGCACGAGGAAAGAGTCTACGGGGACGGCGCAGTGGATGCATTATGTACCATCAGGGCGGAGGACTGTTTAGTCGCCAGGTATCCGTTCACGCCCCTTTCGCCGGAGTGGAGGCGGGGCTGGGCGAACGGCGTGAGCTGTGATGTGACTGTCATGA
>JACQUS010000117.1 GCA_016210125.1 Chloroflexota bacterium
CCGATGCTCGACGTGACCGCGGCGCTCGACCTCGACGAGCTCTCGGGTGGGCGCATGAACCTCGGCCTGGGCACGGGGACGAAGCGCATGAACGAGGCCTGGTACGGCGTGCCGTTCGCCCACCCGGCGGCGCGGATGCGCGAGGCCGTGCAGCTCATCCGCGCGGCGATCAAGGCGGCCGATCAGGAGCGCTTCCGCTTCGACGGGCGCTTCTACCAGATCGACATCGTGCCCTACGGCCGGCCCAACGCCGTGCGCGACGGCATCCCCATCCTCGTCGCCGGAGTCAATCGCGGCATGGTGCGTGTCGCCGGCGAGGTGTCGGATGGGCTGGTGGGCCACCCGCTGGAGTCGCGGCGCTATCTACGTGAAGTCGTCCGCCCGACGCTGGCCGAGGCGGCGCGGCAGGCCGGCCGCGACCCCGCCGCCGTGCCGGTCTACGGCTTCGTCATCACCAGCGTCGCCCGCGACGCAGCGCAGGCGCGGCGCGAGGCCAAGCACCAGATCGCCTTCTACAGCACCGTGCGCACGTATGACGCGATCCTCGACCTGCACGGCTGGGAGCGCGAAAAGCAGGGTATCCGCGAGGCCTTCCGCCGACTCGACGTGGCGGCGATGGCCGACGCGGTGAGCGACGCGATGGTCGACGAGATCGCCGTGGCCGGCACCCCGGAGGAATGCCGCGCGCAGCTCGCGCGCTTGGAGGGGCTAGTGGAAGTGCCGGTGCTCTACAGCCCGACATTCGGCATCGCGCCGGAGCGCGTCGCCGAGAACCACCGGCTGATCATCGAGACCTTCGCCCGTAGGTAGGGTTGGGCTGGCCACCCTGCGGGCTTGGCGGTGTCCCGGCGGGATGTCAGCCATGAATGCAAAGGGGCATCGGAGTCCGGCGGGGAGCTGGCGAGGTCCCTGCGGGACATCGGCGCGGGGAGGAAAAGCGGCTGAGCCGAAGGGGCGTGCAGCGGGGGAAGCCCCGCTGCGTACCACTCCGGGAGGGGTGAGGCGGGGCAACCTCGTAGGTAGACAACTGCGGGGAACTGCTCATGTCCCCGCGGCATACCAGCGGGGGACGAAAGGGGAGTCCAGAGGGGCTTCGCCCCCTCTGGAAACTTCCACTGGGGCGGGGTGGTGCGCGCGCTGCCCGCCAGGAGCTAAGTTCAGGGGAGAGGACGATGAGCGAGCACGAGCAGCCCGGCGCCAGCGGCCCGCTGGCCGGCATCCGCGTGGTGGACGTCTCGCGTATGCAGGCCGGGCCGCTGGCGACGATGGTCCTGGGCGACATGGGCGCCGACGTCATCAAGATCGAGCCCATCGGCAAGGGCGACCACATGCGCCGTATGGGCATCCACTACCTTGGGTCGGAGAACACGTATTTTCTGTCAGTGAACCGCAGCAAGCGCGGCGTGGCGGTCGATCTGCGCTCGGCGGAAGGCGTCGCCATCGTCCGGCAGCTCGCACGCACGGCCGACGTGTTCGTGGAGAACTTCCGGCCGGGTGTCGTCGCCAAGATGGGCCTCGACTACCCGACGCTGGCGGGCGACAACCCGCGGCTGGTCTACTGCTCGGTGTCAGCGTTTGGGCAGAGCGGGCCGCTCGGCCACAAGCCGGGGATCGACCCGGTCCTCCAGGGCTTCAGCGGGCTGATGAGCGTCACCGGCGAGCGCGGCGGCCCGCCGGCCATGGTCGGCGCGCCGGTCGTCGACACCATGGCCGCGATGCTCGCCGTGCAGGGTATCGTCATGGCGCTCTTCGCCCGCGAGCGTAGCGGCCTCGGCCAGAAGGTCCAGCTGAGCCTGCTCGACGCGGCGCTCGTGCTGCTGACGCCGCGCGAAGGCCCGTACTTCGCCAGCGGCACGGTGCCGGAGCGCTGGGGCAGCGCCCACGCGCAGCACGTTCCGCACGAGGCGTTCGCGACCCGCGACGGCTGGCTGAACGTCGACGTGATCGACGACGAGGCGTGGCGGCGGCTCTGCCTCGCCCTCGGCCGGCCGGAGTGGGCCGACGATCCGCGCTACGCGCGCAACAAGGCGCGCCTCGATCGCCGCGCCGAGGTCGTCGGCATGCTCGAGCCGATCTTCCAGGAGCGCACGAGTGGCGAGTGGGTGGATGTGCTCGAGCGCCACGAGGTGATCGCTGGGCCGGTGCACACCCTTGACCAGGCCCTTAACCACTCGCAGGTGCTGCACAACCAGATGGTCGTGCGCGCCGAGCACCCTACGGCGGGCACAGTGCGCATGCTGGGCATGCCGCTGCACTTCAGCCGCACGCCGGGCGCGGTGCGCCGCCCGCCGCCGCTGCTCGGCCAGCACACCGACGAGGTGCTCAGCGAGCTCAGCTACGGTGCGGCGGCCATCGCCGACCTGCGGGCGCGGCGCATCGTCGGCTGAGGGCCGCCGGGCGCCGGTGCTAGCGCAGGATGCTTTCGCGCTTCTCCTCCTCATAGAGGCGCTCTAGGACGAACTCCTTGAGGAGCGTCTGCTAGCCCTTGCCCTTCTTCTGGGCCAGATGCTTCAGGCGCGTGAGCAGGTCCTGGTCGAGGCGCACGGCGATGGGACGCGTGCGGGGACGCACGGGCGGCAGCTCGGCGTCCGGTATGGGACCCAAGCGATCCAGGAAATGGTCACCCAGGCTATGGGTGGCCCAGAACTCCGCCTCCGCTTTCTCACTCGCAAACGTAGGAATCTCCTCGGGACTCTGGATGATCTTCATGCGCCGTCGCATTGGCTCATCTCCTGTGGTAGCGCCGCTTTTCGCGCGGAACGGCATCGCGCGCCGTTACGACGCGCACCGTCCCGCTGCGCCTCGTGTAGACGATGAACAAGACGCGGCCGGCCTCGGTCGCTCCGATGAGTGCCCAGCGCAGCTCGCCAGCGGCGTGGTACGTGGGTGCGCCGATGCGTCGCGTGTCCTGCAACGCCTCCTCGACTTCCTCCGGAGCGACCCCGTGGCGAGCGACGTGCTCGACGTTCTCGTCATCCCACTGCAGGTCCACCGACCACTTCCGCAGAGGGAGTATATACCATCGTATTACCCAACGGGGGCTTGCCGTGCTCCGCTCAGCAGCCCGGCGATGGGGGCGACGCTCGGCTGCTCGGCCAGCGTCGCCAGGAGGGCGTATAGCTCCCCGACGCTGGCCTCCGGCAGGGCCAGGCCGGCCAGTGTGCTGAACTTTTGCCGTAGCTCGTCGGCTGCCAGCGGGTGCGTAGGGTCGCCGCGCGCCGCCGCGACGGCCTCCTCGTAGTGCTGGCCACGGGCGTAGACCTCGACGGCGCACGACCACTTGTCGGGGAAGCGCCGGTCGATCTCCGGATCGACGATCATCTCGACGCGCTCGGCCAGCGCGAGGACGCGCGGGTCGGCCAGGCGCTCGGCGGGGAGCTGCGGCGGCAGGACCGTGCCGTCGAGCAAGGCGACGGCCAGGCAAAAGGGCACGCCACTCTGGGCGACGGCCATGCTTGGGTAGGGTGGGCGGAGGTCGGCTTGGTGCTTGGCCACGGCGTACGTGCGTACGACGACGCGCTCGACCTCCTCCGGCCGCAGTCCGGCGCGCCGGACGATGGCCAGCAGCCCGTCGATGGGGGCGTGCGTGGTGCGAGAGCAAGCGTAGGGCTTGATGCTGACATCGAGGATGGCGAAGTGCTCGCCCAGCCGGTCGGTGAGCCGCTCCGGCTCCGGCCGATCAGACATAGCGCGGTAGAAGCCGCCGTCAGTGGCCTCGAGGAGCTGTGTCGGGCCGGTGAACCCGGCGGCGGCCAGCGCCGCGCTCTCGACGCCGACCTGCGCGGCGCGGCCGGGGTAGAGCTTCTTGACCATGGCCCCGTCGGCCGTGTAGGCCCAGAGCCCGGCGGCGTTACTGCCGGCCAGGCCAAGGGCATTGGCCATCCCGAGGCCGTCGAGGCCGAGCAGCCGGCCGGCGGCGGCCGCAGCGCCGAACGGTCCGAACGTCGCCGTGGCGTACCAGCCGCGCTGGCGGTGCGAGGCGATGCCGACGCCAGCCCCGATGCGGCAGGCGGCCTCGTAGCCGGCGACGACGGCGATGAGGACATCCCGGCCCGCGCGGTCGAGCGCCGCGCCGAGGGTCAGCGCGACGGGTATGACGACGGTGCCTGGGTGGCCCATTGAGACCTTGTGCGCGTCGTCGGCGTCCCAGGCGTGGGCCATGGCCGCGTGGCAGCAGGCGGCGTGGGGCAGCGCGGCGCGCTCGGACGTGCCCCAGGTGGGCGCCGACCGGTCGCGGTCGAATCGCAGCAGCCCGTCGATCAGACGGTGGACGTCAGGATCGCCGCTGCCGGACAGCATGCAGCCGACGGCGTCGAGGATGTGGTCCTGCGCCTTGGCGATCACCGCTGCCGGCAGGTCCTCGAAGCGCAAGCCGGCGCAGTAGTTGGCCAGGGTCATCGTCAGGCCGCTCATCTCATCCTCCCGGGGATCGAGCTGGGCTTCCCACCGTCCCCGGATCTTGGGGACACCCCAAACCCCGCCGGAGGTCGCCGCAGGCGATCTCCGGACTCCCCTACGTCGGAGATCTATGAGCAGGCAGGCCGCCCGGCCAGCGGCGGGTCGGACGGCTGGCGGCGGCGCAGGAGGCGCAGCCAGACATCGGCCCCCGTATCGCAGCCGAGGATGCGCTGGCCCCAGGCATCGACCGCAACCGTGCCCTGTGGCACGTCGGCCGTCCGGCGCACCCAGCCGCGCAGCGGCACCGGATACACGCCCAGCAGCTCGACCAGGTCGTCGTCGTCCAGGCCGAGGCGCTCGGCCGTCGCCGCATGGATGCGGCAGAGGCGGTGGCGTCCGAGCACGCCAATGCAGGAATCCTCCTCGGCGAAGACGCGCAGCCGCGGCCGGGCGGCGCGCAGGGCCACGCGCCGGTCCTGCGTGGCCGGCAGGTCGACCTGCCCGCGCGCGTCGAGGACGACGCCGTTCTGCTCGGCGGCGGCGACCGGCGAGAGGTAGCCGGCGGCGACGTGGGCCGCGACGCGCTCCGGCTCGCGGTCGAGCGGGTCGCCGTAGCCGCCGCCGCCGGCCGTGCAGGCGACGACGACGTCGCCGCGCTCCAGGGCGATGCCACTGGCCTTGCCGGGCGTCGGCAGCGGCGTGAGCTGCCCGCCGTGGCGGATGGCATACGCGTTCGGCGCCCCGCTGGTCCCGCCGAGCACGCCATAGGGCGGGACGATGGCGCGGTCGGAGACGAGCGAGAAGGTGGCCTGGCGGCTGAGCACGCCGATCTCGAGCTGCACGCCGAAGCCGCCGCAGCGCCGGCCGTGGCCGCAGGAGTCGGGGCGCATCTCCGTGCGCTGGACCTCCAGCGGGTAGTCGACCTCGATGGCCTCGGCCGGCAGGATGGGCGTGTTGTCGGCCCAGTCGACCGTCCCGAAGACCGAGGGGCCGTCGTGCTCGGCGAAGCCGCCGGCCCCGCCGACTGGCACCTCGTAGAACACGTAGGTTTGGCCGCTGCGGTCGTCGATGCCGCCGATGAGCGTGTGGTTCGAGGTGCCCTGCATGTCGCCGGCGATGCGCTCGGGCAGCGCCGTGGCCAGCGCGGCGATCGTCAGGCTGAGCGTCCGCCGGCGGATCTCGGCGTGCGCGCCGCAGGGCACGGGCGGCACGGCGTGGACGACCGTGCCGGGCGGAGAGGCGAAGCTGATCGGCTCGAACGTGCCGTGGTTGATGGGGTCGTGCGGGTCGAACAGCGCCTTGAGGGCGATGACTACGCCGGCGGCACTGACGGCCAGTGAGGCGTTGACGACGCCCGACACCTGCGGCGACGTGCCGGCGAAGTCGGCGTGGATCGTGCCGTCGCGCACGGTCAGCTCCAGGCGCAGCAGCACCGGGTCGAGCAAGCCGCCGTGGTAGAACTCCAGGTAGTCCTCGGCGTAGTAGGTGCCGTCCCCGGCGGCGCGGATGCGCTCGCGCATGCGCTCGGCGGTGCGGGCGATGTTGCGGTCGATGCAGGCCAGCACGGTCGCGGGGCCGTAGCGCCCTAGCAGCTCGTGCGCGCGGCGCTCGGCGGTGCGGCAGGTGGCCAGCATGGCGCGGAAGTCGCCCTGCCGCTCATCTGGTACGCGCATATTGGCGAAGAGCAGGCTCAGCGCGGACTGGACCGGCCGGCCGCGCTCGAAGACCTTGATCGGCGGGATGCGCACGCCCTCTTGTAGGACCTCGGTGGCGCGGCCGGACATGCTGCCCGGGACCATCCCGCCGACATCGTCCCAGTGCGAGCGGTTGGCGGCGAAGAAGAGCAGCTCGTCGCCGTCGAAGATCGGGTAGAGCATGGTCACGTCGTTGAGGTGCGTCCCGCCGCGATAGGGATCGTTCATCAGGAAGATGTCGCCTGGCTGGACGTCGCCTTCGAAGTCGTCCAGAATCGCGCGCACCGACCAGGGCATGGGCACGACGTGGGCCGGCAGGTCCTCCGATTGCGCCACGAGGCGGCGCTGGGCGTCGAACAGCCCGCAGGAGAAGTCCTTCATCTCGTAGATGGTCATCGAGTAGGCCGTGCGTACCATCGTGGCGCGCATCTCGCGCACGATGGCGATGAGCCGCTCGGTGATGACCTCGACGGTGATGGGGTCGAGCGCGGAGCCAACAGCCATCAGTCGTCAGCCTTCAGAAAATGTGGACAAAGCGCTGCTCCGTTCGTCGAAGTCGTTCATAGAAGCGGCGCCATCTCGCCCGCCCATAGGTGGTGCCTCACCTGATCGGCGGCGGCTGGTGGTCGGCGGCCGACAGCTCCAGCCGCAGGTTGCCGTGCTGGTCGACGTGCAGGCCGTCGCCCGGCCAGACGACCGTCGTGCTGCCGACCTCCTGGACGACGGCCGGCCCATCGAGCGCCGCGCCGAGCGGCAGGGCGGCGCGCTCGTAGACCGGGCAGGCGACCGCCGCGCCGCCGAAGCGCACCGGCCGCTGGGCAATCGGCTCCGGCCGGCCGCTGGCCGGCGCGTCGGGCCGCAGGTCGAGCGGCTCGGCCGGCAGCGCCGCCGCCAGGCGCAAGTTGACCAGCTCGACCGGCTCGCCGGGCGCGGCGTGGCCGAAGGCCGCGTCGTGGGCGGCGTGGAAGGCGTCAGCCAGCGCCGCCGGCTGGGCGCCCTCGGTCACCGGCAGGTTGAGCGTGAACGACTGGCCGACGTAGCGCAGATCGGCCGAGCGCGCGAACTCAAGCGCCGCGCCGGCGATACCGTCGGCGGCCAGCTCGCGCGTCGCCTGGGCGACCAGCTCAGCGAAGCCGGCCGCCAGGTCCGCGGCGGCGAGCTCGGCCAGGCGACGGATGCGCGTGCGCACGACGTCGCGCTTGAGCGGCGAGACGAGCAGGCCGAGGGCCGAGAAGTTGCCCGGGTGCGGCGGGACGATGGCCGAGCTCATGCCCAGCTCGCGCGCCAGCTCGGATGCCACCATCGGCCCGGCGCCGCCGAAGGGCAGGAGGACGAAGTCGCGCGGGTCGTGGCCGCGGTAGACGGAGACCTCACGGATAGCGTTGGCCATCTTGACGACGGCGAGATGCACGATGCCCTCGGCCATGGCGAAGGCATCGAGGCCGCCGAGCCGTGTGGCGGCGCGCTCGACGGCAGCCCGCGCCAGGTCGGGGTGCAGGGTGATCTCGCCGGCGAGCGGCTGGCCGGCGTCGAGCCGGCCGAGGACGAGCTGGGCGTCGGTGACCGTGGCCGCTTCGCCGCCCTGGCCATAGCATGCCGGCCCCGGCCGCGCGCCGGCGCTCGCGGGCCCAACGCGCAGGACGCCGCGCTCGACCGTTGCGATGCTGCCGCCGCCTGCGCCGACGGTGACCAGGTCGACCTGGGGGATACGCGTCGGGTAGCCGGCGATCTTGGCCTCGGTGGTGAGGCGCGGGCGCCGGCCCTTGACGAGGCAGACATCGGTGCTCGTACCGCCCATGTCGCAGGTGATGACGTTCTCCAGCCCGGCCTGCGCGGCCAGCGCCACAGCCGCGGCAACGCCGCCGGCCGGGCCGGAGAGGATCGTCGCCACCGGAAGCTGCCGCGCCGCGCGGGCGGTCATTACCCCGCCGCTGGAGTGCATGACATAGAGAGGGCGGGTGTAGCCGTCCGCGGCAAGGCGGCCCTCGAGATCCGCGAGATAGCGGCTCATCAGCGGCGCGACGTAGGCGTTGAGCACCGTCGTGCTGAAGCGCTCGTACTCGCGGTACTCCGGCACGACGGCCGAGGAGCAGGCGATGGGCACGTCGCCGACGACCAGGCGCAGCGCGGCAGCGGCCGTCTCCTCATTGGCGGGGTTGGCGTATGCATGCAGGAAGCAGACCGCCCAGGCCTCGAGGGTCTCGCCATCCAGTCCGGCCAGCGCGGCGCGCACCGCCTCGGCCTTCGCCGGCTGGACGACGCTGCCGTCGGCGCGCGTGCGCTCGGCGACCTCGAAGCGCGCCGCGCGGGGCACCAGCGGCGGCTGTTTGAGCAGCTTGAGGTCGTAGAGCCTGGTGCGCTCGCCGCGGCCGATCTCGATGAGATCGCGGAAGCCAGCGGTGATGAGCATCCCGACCCGCGCGCCCTGGCCCTCGAGGATGGCGTTGGTGGCCACGGTGGTGCCGTGGAGCGCACGGCGGACGCGGGCCAGGGGCACGCCGAGCTTGGCCAGGCCTTGAGCGAAGCCGAGAGCCTGGTTGTGGGGCGTGGACGCCACCTTGGCGACAGCCAGCCGGCCGCTGGCGTGGTCGAGCACGACGACGTCGGTGAACGTCCCGCCGACGTCGACGCCGACCGAGTAGACGGCCTGGTCGTGCGCGACCGGGGCCTCAGGCATCGCGGGCGGGCCGTTGGCGCGCGCAGCGGCCGAGCGGGTCGGTGTGTGCGCAGGTATGTCCGCGGATCATGGGGCGGATGGGCCGCTCTCCGGCGCTTTCTGGGGCATATAGTGTGTAGTATAGTCGTCCGGTCGCCTTGGAAGAAAGAGCGTTGTGCGCGCGGCGGTAGTGCGAGGTCCCGCGGCGCGGACCCTGCGGCGGACACACCATATCGGGGGTGGTCGATGCGCCGTGAGGCGACCCATCAGGATATTCTCACAGGATATTTTCACAGGATATTCTCAGATGAGTCGCAGGCCGCTGCCCGGCACCGCGCCGCGACGGACGTGAGAGGATGAGCGTGAAGCTTGTCGTCCTGTGCAAGTACGACCGCAATGCGACCGTGCTGATGCAGCACTTGGCCGGCCATGAGACGCAGCTCGTCAAGGACCGGTCGAGTCTGGCCGCCGCTCTAGTCGACGCCGACGTGCTGCTGCTGAGCAACGCCGGCCTGGCCTTCCGCTTCGTCGACGAGGCCGTGTTGGCCGCCGCGCCGCGGCTGCGCCTCGTGCAGCTCTTCGGCGTCGGCTGGGATGCCCTCGACCTCGACGCGGCGACGCGCCGTGGCATCCCCGTCGCCAGTGTGCCCGGGGCGAACAACATGAGCGTTGCCGAGATCGCGTTGTTCCTGCTGTTCGCCGTGGCCAAGAAGGCACGGCTGATGGAGCGCGCCTGGCGCGAGGGGCGCCTCGGCGTGCCCGAGGGCGTCGAGCTGTGCGGCAAGACGCTCTGCATCGTCGGCTTCGGCCGTATCGGCCTGATGGTGGCCGTGCGGGCGCGGGCGCTCGGGATGAACGTCGTCGTCGTCAACCGCAGCGCGAACTGGGCGATGGCCAAGGCCGTCGGCGCCCAGGCTGCCTATGGTGTCGACGAGCTGCCGGAGGCCCTTCGCCAGGCTGACGCGGTGCTGCTGACCGTGCCGCTGGACGAGGCGACACGCGGGATGATGAACGCCGCGACGCTGGCCGCGATGCCGCCCGGGAGCTTCCTGGTCAACGTGGCGCGTGGCGCGGTCGTCGAACGCGCAGCCCTGGCGGCGGCGCTGGATTCCGGCCACCTCGCCGGCTACGGCACGGACGTGTGGTGGGAGGAGCCGGCGCGGCCCGACGACCCTCTGCTCCAGCGCGACGACGTCTTCTTCGCACCGCACATCGGCGGGGCCACGGCCGAGGCCATGGCGCTCCAGGGGCGCATCATCCGCGAGAACCTCGACCGCGTGGCCGGCGGGCTGCCGCCGCGCCACCTCGTGAACGCGCGCGTCTCCCGCGATGCAGGCAGATAGTGCTGTTTGGAAGCGGCCTTCGTCCCGGTGGCGTGGGCCGTCAGTCGCGCTGAGCGCAGCGAAGCGTCCGCGCCCGCTCGCCTTCCGACGACCAGGTCGCGGATGCTTTTCGCCGCCACTCGCCAGTCTCCGAAGACGTCTCCCGAGGCGACTCTTCGAGACTCGCCTCTGGCGAGAGTCGTCTCCAATGGTGACTCTTCGAGAGTCTTCGACCGGCGCGTCGCGGCGCATCGACTGCTCGGCAGGACAACGGAGTGCCGCTCCCAAGCTTCGGGCCGCCGACCTGGCGCTGGGCATGCCGCCAAGCACCGGGTTAGGGCCCGGGGCGGCGCCGCACGAGGCCGCGCGGTGTAGGCGCCGCCGACGGCAGAGACGGCGGCACGTGCACGCCCTGGCTCTCAATTTGCTGCTTGTGTGCAAATACACATGGAGCATACATCCCCTAGGGTATCCTCGACCGGCGGCCCGGCCGCTCTGGAGGATGATCCTGCAACGGGAGGCGAAGCGCCGTACGGATTCGCCCGCGGCGGCACGGGTGGGCCGCCGCGCCTACGGTGCGGGGCCGCTCGGGGCCACCGGCGTGGGCGTACTGGTCCCGAAGCGCGTCACGACGATCGAGTGATCGACGACATCGACCGCGTGGTCGCCGTCCAGGTCGGCGCGCCAGCAGCGCAGCACCGGGTCGAGCCAGCGTGAGTCGGCCGGCGTGGCGCCGAAGCAGGTGACGTCGAGCGAGTAGTCGGCGATGGACACGCGGCCGTCGCCGTTCGCGTCGCCGGCCCAGGTGACGTTGAAGGGCAGCGTCTTGGTGGCCTCGGCGCCCGCGGCGCGGGCCTCGAGCACGTAGGCCACGCCGGGGCGGTCGATCGCGCACCCGGAGAAGGTCGCCACGCCGGCCGTGACTCGCAGAGTGGTCACGCCGTTCCCTGTCTGGTCGCAGATCAGCGTGGCGCCGCTCGCGCCGCTCCCGGATTTGATGGCCAGCGTCACGACGGTCGTGCTGTCGGCGGTGAGGGTCACGCCGTTCGTATCGCGCAGGCCGATGCTCGGCTGGACGCCAACGCCGTAGCCGTGCGCGGCGCGGAGCGGCTGCGCCGCGAAGGCGAGAGAGGTGCCGGGCAGCGTGCTGCTCAGCGCCGCGAGGGCGAGGGTCCCCAGGTCGGTGCGCGCGCCGAGGCTGACGGCGGCGCTGCGGCAGGTCTCGGCGAAGCTCGGGGCGCTAAGGCAGACCTCGTAGCTGCCGGGGGCCAGCGTCGCCGTGAAGCGGCCGCTGGCGTCGGTGCTGGTCGTCGCCGCGGTGCGGCCGGCGATACTGACGGTCGCGCCGGCCAACGTGGCGCCCGTGTCGCTGCGCGTCGCCAAGCCGCCGACGCCGGTGCGCTGAGTGTACTGGAGCGCCGCCAGGGCGTTTACGCGCCCGTAGCCGTACTCGTCGTTCCGTCCGCCGACGTAGGCGCTGCTGCCGACCTTGTCGGCGGTGTCCTGCATGGCCAGCGTGACCTCGTCGGCGGTGAGCTGAGGGATGAGCGCCAGGATGAGCGCGGCGAGGCCGGCGACGTGCGGCGCAGCCATCGACGTGCCGCTGAGCGAGGCGTAGGTCGAGCCGGAGCTCCAGTAGGTGCTGAGGATGCCCGCGCCGGGCGCGGCCACGTCGATGTACGACTGGACGGTCGAGAAGCTGGCGCGCTGGTCGCCCTGGTCGGTGGCGGCGACGGCGACGACGGTGGTGTAGGCCGCCGGGTAGTCCGGCTCGTTGACCAGCGTGCAGTCGGAGCTGGGCGAGCCACAGTTGCCCCCGGCGGCTACGACGAGCGCCCCGCGGCCGCGGGCGTAGGCAACGGCGTCGCGGAGCGAATGCGGGTCGGACGTCGAGCCGAGGCTGAGGTTGATGATCTGCGCGCCGTGGTCGGTGGCCCAGCGGATGCCGTCGGCGACGTCGCTGATGAAGCCGCTGCCGCTGCTGTTGAGGACCTTGACTGGCAGGATGCGCGCCTGCCAGGCGACGCCAGCGATGCCGACGCCGTTGTCGGTCGCCGCGGCGGCGATGCCGGCGACGTGCGTCCCGTGGCCATTGTCGTCCTGAGGGCTGGCGTCGCTGTTTGCGAAATCCCACCCGCCCGAGGCGATCTTGCTCACCAGGTCGGGGTGGGCGAGGTCGACGCCGGTGTCCACGACGGCGATGGTGACGGCGCTGCTGCCCGTGGTGATCTCCCAGGCGTCGGGCAACCGCATGGCGCGCAGGTTCCACTGCGATGCCGCGTACGACGGGTCGTTGGGCGTCGAGCCGCCCCCTGCGCCCAGCTCCAGGGTATAGGAGCCGGTCTCGTCGGTCCAGTAGGACGTTACCTCGATGACGTAGGTGCCAGTCTCGGGCAGGGTCAGCAGACCGCTGCCCGCCGGAATGCGCGCGTTGGTCCCGCCGCCCCCGTCGTCGTCGCTCGATAGGAGCGTGCCGTCTGGGCGGAAGAGGAAGAGGTAGACGTCGAAGGCCGTCGACCAGGCGGCGATGGTCACCTGCTGGCCGGCGGTGGCGCTGAAACTGTAGCGGTCGGCGTAGTAGGCGCTGCCGCGCTGCGGCGAGCGGGCGTCGTCGGTGGTCAGCGCGCCGCTGACGGTCTGGTTGAGCGCGATGGGCACCGGTGACGGGCCGGCCTGGGCGTGAAACCCGGACGCTACCACGCCGGTCGCGGCTGGCGTCGCCCCACGCCCCATATATATTGGCGACACCGCAAACCCCGCCAGAGGAGGTCGCCTCAGACGACCTGTAGACCGCCAGGCGCTCGGGCCGTATCCCTGCGCACCCGCTGGGAGGTTCTTGCTCTGCACCAGGTAGTCCGGCTCGGCGTAGACGACGCGCGGGTCGCGGGCCAGCAGGGCGGCCCAGGCCTCCTCCTGGCCGGCCGGCACGGGCACGCGGTGGACGCCAGCGTAGGTACGCGTGCCGACTATCGCCGACGCCACCGTGTCGGTGTAGCGCACGAGGACCTCGCCGACGCGGTAGCGTGGCTGCGCCGCCGGCCGCTGCTTCGGCGGGCTCGGGGTGGGCGTCGCGGTCGCCGGCGGCGGGCTGGCCGACGGTGTGGCCGTGGCGCTCGCGGTCGCCGCCGGCAGGGTAGGGGTCGGCGTCGGCGTCGCGCTCGCGCTGGTCGGCGTGGGGGTCGGGGTGCCGCCGGGGCTGCTCGGTGTGGGCGCTGGCGTGCTGCCCGACGGCGGCGGCGTGGGCGTCGGCGTCGAGCTGCCGACCGGCGGCGGCGGAGTCAGCGGGCCCGAGACGGGCGTCGCCGTGCCGAGCGGCGGGCTGGCGGCCGGCGTCTCCGTGGGCGTGGCGGTCGGCGGGAGTGTGCCTGCCGGCGCGGGGGTCGGGGTGCCCGGAGCGGCCGTCGCGCTTGGTGTGGCGGTAGCCGCCGGCGTCGCCGTGGCCGGGCCTGGCTGCGCCGCTCCGGCGCTCGGCGTCGCGCTCGGCTCGGCGCTGGCCGTGGCGGTCGGCGTGCTCGTCGGCGTGGGCGGGCTGGCGGTGGGCGCAGTCGTCGCGGTGCCGGTCGGAACTGGCGCGCTCGGCGTGGGGGTCGTGGTGGGCGTGCTGGTCGGCGCCGTGGCGGACGGCGTGGCCGTCGGCGTTGCAGGCTGCGGCGTCGCGCTGGCGGGCGCGGGCGTCGGCGCGTCGAGCGCGCCGGCCGCGGGCGGCGCGCCGGGCCAGGCGAGCGCGGCCAGCAGGAGCGCTGCTAGACCGGCGAGCGCTGGACTGTGTCGGCGGCTGCTCGGCACCGTCCCTCCCAACCCCACGCCATCCGCAGGTGTGGCCCACGCGCCCGGGGCCGTCGCGCGGCCAGCCAGACCCATAGCCGCGGCGGGCGGCGCGCCGCAGTCGTCCGCCGACGCGGCGGCCGGCCCTCCCCTATAGCATAGACGGCCCATATCGTCATGCCGAGCCGCCGAGCGGGCGGCGGTGGGTAAAAGTACCGGGCACGGACGGCCGGTCGTGCCCAGAGCGCAGCACTGCTTGACAGGCCGAGCGCGCTGGCGACAATGGAGCGGAAGCACGGCCAGATCGGGCGCGCGACCGCGGACGAGCGCGCGGCAGCCGCCTGGCTGGCGCGGACGGAGGGGGCCATGGCCATTCCCAGCGCCGATCGGTCGACGGACACATGCGCGCTCGGCGTAGCCGAGCTGGGCCGGCTCTACCGCAGCCGCCAGCTCTCGCCCGTCGAGGCCGTCCAGGCCACGCTGGACCGCATTGCGCGGCTCAACCCCGAGCTGAACGCCTACCTAACCGTGATCGCCGACGCCGCTCTCACCGCCGCCAGAACCGCCGAGCAGCAGCTCGCCGCGGGCATCGACCTTGGCCCGCTGCACGGCGTGCCGGTGGCCGTCAAGGACAACATCGCCGCCAAGGGGACGCGCACAACGGCGGCCTCGCGCGTGCTGCTCGATGCGCCGCTAGACGAAGCCGACGCGCCGGTGGTGCGGCGGCTGCGCGGCGCCGGGGCGATTCTCGTCGGCAAGCTGAACCTGCACGAGTTCGCCTTCGGCAATCCGGATCCGGAGGGGCCGTTCGGCAACGTGCAGAACCCGCGTAAGGTCGGCCATCAGTCCGGCAGCTCGTCCAGCGGCTCGGGCTGCGCCACGGCGGCCGGGCTGTGCGTCGTCGCGCTGGGCACCGACACCGGTGGGTCGATCCGCCATCCGGCCAGCGTCTGCGGCGTCGTCGGCCTCAAGCCGACCTACGGGCTGGCGTCCATCCGCGACATCGTTCCCGTAAGCGTACACCTCGACCACGTCGGGCCGCTGGCGCGCTCGGTGGCCGACGCGGCCGCCGGCCTGGCGGCCATCGGCGGCTACGACCCGCTCGACCCTTACTCGGTCCTCGCGCCGGTCGACGACTACCTCGGCGCGCTGGGGCGTGAGGTGCGCGGGCTGCGCATGGGCATCCCGACCAACGCGCTCTACCAGCTCGGCCTGCCGGCCGCCCGCGCGCTGCAAGAGAAGGCGCGGCAGACGCTCGCCGATCTCGGCCTGACGCTGCTGCCGCTGGAGCTGCCGCGCGCCGAGGAGGCGAACGACCTCACTACGGCGATCATCTCGGTCGACCTCTGCGTCTACCACGAGCGCCATCGCGACCGCGAGGCGCTGTACGGCCGCAACTTCCGCGAGCGGGTGCAGCCGGGGCGCGCGGTGACGGGTATCCAGTACGCGCAGGCAAAGGAGGCGCAGGCCGACCTCCGCCGCCGCTGGCTCGCGCTGTTCGAGCGCGTCGACCTGCTGGTCGTGCCGGCCAACGTCGCCGGGGCGCCGCCGCACGGGCAGGACTGGGTCGAGGTCGACGGCCAGCGCTACCCGGTGCGCACAGCCAACTCGGGCTTCAACCGCGTCTCGAACCTGACGGGCTTCCCGGCGCTGACGCTGCCCATCGGCGCGCTGCCGGATGGCCTGCCCATCGGCATCCAGCTCGTCGGCCCGCCGTTCGGCGAGGCGCGGCTGCTCGCCGTGGCCCACGCGCTGGAGCAGGCGCTGGGCCACCTGCCGGCGCAGTGGGGCATCGAGCCGCGGCGCTAGGGCCGCCGCGCCGCGGCGCTACAGGCCGGCGTGTCGTTCCGTGTCGTCACACGTCGACCATCGCGACGATCACCTGAAGCTGCGTGCCCTCGTCGGGTAGAGATTCGCCCTTGTGGTCGGCCTCTTTCATGCAGGTGCGAATCTGGGCGCGCAGCCGCGCGAGCGCCTGGTCGGCAGTGTCGGCGAAGACGAGGCAGTCGGGCAGCGCCGGCACCGTCGCCTCGTAGCCTCTGTGATCGGGCACCAGCACAACGGTGAAGTGACGCCCCCGCACGCGGAGCTGGGTCACAGCGATGTCGAGCCGCGACCAATCGGCCGGCGCCGGCTCGCCGCGGCTCAGGCCGTCCGCCACCCAGCGACGCAGCGCCGTCTTGATGCGGGCCAGCGCCTGCGGGATCGAGCCGCCCTGCGCGAAGCACCCGGGCAGGGCCGGCACGGTCGCGCAAAAGCCGTCGTCCTCCGGGATCAGCACGACGGTGTAGCGTTGCTTCACGAGCGCCTAGCTCCACAGCGATGGGACCACGCCGGCCCGCGCAGTTTGCCCCTGCTCCGCCGGCCCCGGGCTGCTGGCGGCGCCGCCGTTCGCGAGCGCGCCGCTCGCCGGCTCACGTCGACGCCCCGCGCCGCAGCCCGACGCTGTGGCGGCCAGCGGCCGTCGGCCGGCGTTCTCGGCGGCGGCGCTTCGCGGCAGCGGCCGCTAAAATCGGTAGCCTCTTGAGGCCCGACGTGCAGGCGAGCGCTCGCACCGCGGGGCTGGCCGGCAGGCGACGCCGCGATCTCCCGCCTCTAGCGTCATCATACCGCAGGGCTGCCACACTGTGACCGGGAAGCCTGGGCGCACGCCCGTCGCCACGACGACG